>JAIEMN010000029.1 GCA_019752115.1 Gemmatimonadaceae bacterium | reverse complement strand
CGAGCACCTCAGATGTGCTACGCCGCGACCAGCCGGGGGAAGGCCTTTCTCATTTCAACTTGGATGTGATCAGTTCAACC
This sequence comes from Gemmatimonadaceae bacterium, assembly GCA_019752115.1. Lineage (NCBI taxonomy): Bacteria > Pseudomonadati > Gemmatimonadota > Gemmatimonadia > Gemmatimonadales > Gemmatimonadaceae > Gemmatimonadaceae bacterium. Next base: position 4,524 of record JAIEMN010000029.1, on the reverse strand, counting down.
CTGCCAGCCCAGCAGCGTCACCGACAGCCAGCGGCAAAGGTCGCCAGTCGCGGCGCAAGACCGGTGACGCGCCACGTGAGCGTCTCCGTCTGCCCACCGGCGATCGTAAAGCGGAGCGTGAGCTTCCGCGCCGTCGCGAGGCGATCGGCAAAGGCCAGCTTCTCCGCATTCGTCCCGCCGAGCGCGAGCCAGCGCTGCGTGTCAGCGTCGATGGTCCACGCGCTCGAGACCGGCGTGTCGTCGTCGATGGCGTACTGCACCGTGCTGGCGGCAGCCGTGGTGCCATAGAGCCCCAGCGTCACGCCAAAGCTGCCGCCTGCCCCGCAGGTGAGGCTTAGCAGCTGCAGCCGGTCCGTGTCATCGAAGCGCAGCGCGTCTTCCGACCACAGAATCGCATCCTGCGCCGACGTCGAGCCCCAGTCGTACGACGTGAACCCGCGCCCCCAGGTGCGGCCGTCCACATCGGCTTCCACCATGTAGGCGCCTTCGACCTTCGGCGTGAGCACGCCGTTCGAGGTGATGGTCGCGAGCGCCGTATCGCGCACGCGCCACGTCACCCCGCGCTGCACTTCGGTGCGATCGGCGGTGCGGATGATCGCTTCGAGCGCATACGGCTCCCCCACCTTCTGGCGGAGCGGCGCATTGATCGTCACGCTCGCCACCGGAATGCGCACCGTGATCGTCGCACTCCCCGAGACGCCTTCGCTCGTGCCTGTGATCTGCGCCGACCCTTCACTGAGCGCCGTCACGCGCCCCGTGCTGTCCACCGTGGCCACCGCACTCGCGCTCGAGCTCCACGATACCGCGCGCCCCGTCAGCACGAGCCCCGTGCTGCTCCGGAGCACCACCTGCGCCTGCGTCGTGGTGCCCACCCACACCGTGTCGGACGAAAGCGACGTCGTCACCGACGCCACCGGAATGGACGGCGCCCCCGGCGTCTCCGGATCCGGCAACACCGGCGCCGTCGCGGGCGTGTCGCCACTACAGGCGGCGAGCGTCAGGGCAAGCATCGCCCCCACCAGCAGGCGGGGCGTGACATTGGCGGCAGTGAGGGGGCGCATACCGGCGGCAATTCAGGGTCCGAGGGCCCATCGCCGCCGTCGGCGGGTTGGCCCTATCTGGGATAGGACCACCGAGCGGCCAACCGGGTCACGGTTGGCGGGCCCACGCCACGCTATGGGGCCCCACTCGAGCCGGGAGGGACCGTAGCCCACGCTGCCGGCCGACGAATCGGGGTGCCGGGGATCACCTCAGGAAACTGAGCCGCGGCCAGCCGAGAGTTGGAGAGATGTCGGACAAACGAGGCCACCTGGACCAGTGATTTGGCTGGTTTGTCAGACGGGGAGACCAACCCGACGGGCTTTCCAACCTCTTGTGCCACGATGCGAATCGGCTCGACGAGATCGGTGTCATTGGACACCACCACGGCGACATCGAAGCGATCAAGGAACGCGTCGCGGATCAGGTGGCTCGCGAGGTTGACGTCCGACCCCTTCTCCTCGGTCTTTACCACGAGCGCCGTCACGGGGCTGGGTCGAACCATCATCTGCGGCGGCTGCGCCAACGCCGCCCACTTCTCCGACACCAGAAAGTTGCCGCGATGGATGCTCACTTCCGGAATGGTCGACAGCGCTCGCAAGTAGGCGTGCTGTCGATTGGGAGCGTGCGGATCACGCTTCCCCGAAATGTTCGCGGTGTAATACCGGATCGCGTCGATGCGGTTCTCGGGCGACAGCAGACCGGCAAAGAGCGTCTTGAGATCGAGCCACTTGTACGGCCCGCGCTGAAGCGCGCGATAGTACAAGTTGAAGCCATCGACGTACACAAAAGTGCGCACCATTGCGGCATTCCCCGAGAAAGCAAAAGCCACCCAGAGCACGCTCTGAATGGCTTTCGGGCCGACCGCCGAGGCGATCGGGGAGTGATGAGGAGAACATAGTGGGCGACAGAGCGGTCGGCAATGTTTTTTCTACGCACCTGGTGCCTTTCTGTCGCATGAGTGGGCGGTCTCGCGCTTAGCTTGCATTCATGAATTCCCCACGCTGGATTCCTGCACTGGAGCAAACGCGCCTCGCGATTCTCCCACCCGCTCCACCGCTGGATTCGCCCGACCTCCCCGACCGCGTCCGCGGCCTCCTCCTCGGCATCGCCATCGGCGACGCCCTCGGCAATCGCACCGAGGGGCTCGACCCCGCCGAGCGCGAAGCGCAGCATGGCCGCATCACCGGCTACGCGCCCAGCCGCTACGCAAACGGCGCGATCGCCGGCACGCCCAGCGATGACACGCAGCTCACCGCGCGCACCCTCGAACAACTCGTGGACGACGGCGCGCTCATCGCCGACGAACTCGCGTTCCGCATCGCCAACGACCGGTTGTTCGGCGTGGATCGCGCCACGCTCGATTTCTGCAAAGCGCTCCGCACCGGTGCGCCGTGGTGGGAGTGCACGCAGCACAGCGCCGGTAACGGCGCCATGGTGCGCATCGCGCCGCTCATCCTGCCGCATGCCGTGAACGGCGGCGTCGGGCTCTGGAGCGAAGTCGCCCTCGCCACGGCGGTCACGCACAACGACCCCATGGCCATCGCCGCCAACGTCGCGTGGGTCGCGTTCCTCTGGCGGCTGCTCAACGCCGATCTCCCCGAAAGCCCCGCCGAGTGGCTCGAGACGTACACCGAAGTGCTGCGCGTCCTCGATCACGGACAGACGTATGAGAGTCGCGTGACCAGCGGCCCGCTGCAGCACTGGCGTGGGAGTCTCTCGCAGCTGCTCGACGCCGAGGTGCGCCCCGCCGTGCAACGCGCCACGCCCATTCGCGACGCCGCGCAGCGCTGGCAGTCCGGCGCCTTTCTCCTGGAGACGGCGCCGACGGTGCTGCACATCATCGCGCAGCTCGGCGATTCCCCACGCGACGCGATGCTCGCCGCCGTGAACGACACGCGCGACAACGACACCATCGCCGCGCTCGTCGGCGCCGCCATGGGTGCGGCGCATGGCACCAGTTGGATCCCCACCGAATGGCGCGAACCCCTCCTCGGCCGCACCCACGAAGACGACGACGGCTACTACTTCGCGCTCATCGACCGCGCCGTCGCGCGTTTTGTGTTGTGAGGGGTGGGTGAACTGATCACATCCAAGACATCCATGACGTTCAAGTCATCCAAGAAACCGCATTTCTTGGATGACTCGGAAGCCTCGCATGCCTCGGATGTGATCAGTTAAAAGAAGCCCTGTGTCAGGCAGACCCCTCATGCGCCAGCACGATCGCGGTCGCATCGTGCACCATGCGCCTCGACCGATGGACCTTGCGAGCGCGCTCTGGCTGCGCGCTGTTCCTTCTGCTGCCCGTGTGGCTTCCGGCACAGCGGCCAAATCCCACGGGCCTGGAACGACGGGCCCGCGTCACCTGGCGCGACAGCGCCGCCACCCGCCGCGAGACAGGCGTGGCCACGTGGAGCGGCGATACGCTGCGCCTCCGCACGACGCCGGGCCGCGCGATACCGCTCCCCCTCGCCAGTATCTCGCGGCTCGAGCTCTCCACGGGGCGCCGCGGCCACGTCGTAAAGGGTAGCGTCATTGGCTTCGCGGTCGGTGCCGTACTCGGCGCCGTCTCGGGCGCGAGCAGTACGACGCCCTGCCGGACCAACGCGGGCGCCCCGTGCGCCAGCGACGCCACCTCGCGCAGCAGCTCGATCTTTGCCGCCAGCAGCTTCCTCGGCGTCAGCGGTGCCATGGTCGGCGGCGGCATCGGCGCGTTCGTCCGCACCGATCGCTGGGCCGACAGCACCGTCCTCGTACGCCGCTGAGAAGACGAAGGACCACCCCGTCAGGGAGCTCCACCATGCGTCCCGACCGAATTCTCGCGCGATGGCGCGCCACCGGCGTGCTGTTGCTTCTGCTGCCCGTGTGGCTCCCGGCGCAGCCATCCACCCCCGCGGCGCTGCAGCGACGGGCGCGCGTCACCTGGGCCGAAGGCGCCGTTAGCCGGCGCGACGTCGGCCGCGCCACACTCCTGCCCGACACCGTACGCCTGCGCACGGAAACGCGCGAAGTCATCAGCATCCCCGCGGCGCGCGTCACGCGCCTCGAGGTCAGTACCGGCCGCCACCGCCACTGGTGGCAAGGCGCACTGATCGGCGCGGCCATCGGTGGCACCATTGGCGGCCTGGCTGGCAGCGCCAGTCACAGCGACTGCGACCGCAGTGGCGGCAACGCCTGCTTCTTCGTCTCCGACCGCCGCATCAATGACGTCCTCTTCGGCGCGGCCATCGCCGGCATCCCCGGCACCGTCCTCGGTACGGGAATCGGTGCCCTCACCCGCACCGACCGCTGGGCCGACAGCACCGCACTCGTGCGCCGCTGATGGGGTTGAACTGATCACATCCAAGGCAGGCGAGCGATCCAAGGCATCCGAGCACCGCAGTTCCTCGGATGCCTTGGCCCCGAGGACGCCTTCTATGAGAAAGGCCAACTAGTCAAGGCCACCGTGGTGGCCTCGCGGCTGGGTCCTGCGCGAGAATCGGTGCG
>JAIEMN010000028.1 GCA_019752115.1 Gemmatimonadaceae bacterium | reverse complement strand
TACCGCACCCAAGCGGCTCCTGCGGAGCGCTTGGCACTCAATTAACCGAGTCTCCTCCAAACCCGGGGCGGTTCAGCTCTCGAACTACATGCGGCTGAATGGGATCCTGCCGCCCACGGCGCTGCCGCGGCCGCCGCGCTGAGGCGCGGCGGCCCCGACGTCCGCATCAGTACTGCTTCGACCACCCACCCGTCACCGCGTGGAAGGTCGGCGCGCTGGTCACGCCGGCCTTCTGCATCGCGGCCTTGAGTGCCGGGTCACCCGCGAACGCCATCAGCGCTTCGTGCGACTCCGCCTGGTGATAAACCACCACCAGGCTCGGATGGTCGATCGAGCGGTTCACGGCATGGCCAACGATGCCGCCCGCTTGGCGCACGGGCTCCGCGTCGCCATAGCCCACGAGCCACGCGTCGAAGTCCGCCACCTGGTGGGAGATGAGCAGGGCCGGGAGCGCGCGGTCCCACACGATCGCCTCGACCACCGGGGTCATCCATGTCACCACCGGGGCGCTGATGATGCCCGCCGCCTGCATCGTGGTCTTGAGCTCGGGCGACTGCGCAAAAGCCTGGGCCTTCGCGAGGTCGGTCGCCGCGATATAGACGCTCAGATCGTTCGGGTCATCGTGCCCGCGATTGATGTGGTGGCCGAGCATCCCGGCGGCCTTGCGGTTCGGTTCGTCGGCGTCGAAGGTCGCCTTCCAGCGGTCAAAGTCGGCGCAACGGTGGCGAATGATGACAGCGAGCGGCGGCAGCGGGGCCATGAGAGTACTCCGGCAAAGGGAGGAAGGGCGACGCGCGGGAATACGGTGGGGCGGGAAACTCGTTGGGCCTTGAAAGGACTGTCGTCGTGAGGAGTAATGAGGCAGCCGAGCGCCGGTGATGGATCGCCAGGCGATCAGGGAAACGTGCCGAACTTCTGCAGGAGCTCGTCGAGCAGCGCGCGCAGGGCGATGAGCTTGGTCTTGCCGAGCCCGCCCACGAGCGCCTTGGGCATGCGCTTGGCATGGGGGTCGAGCTGCGCGAGCAGCGCGAGCCCCGCGTCGGTGATGCCGACCTCCACCACGCGGCGATCGCTGGCGCTCCGCTCCCGCACCACCAGTCCGCGCGTACTCAGGCGGTCCACCAGGCGCGTGACATCCGGATCCCGCGCCACCATGCGCGTGCCGATCTCCGACGAGGGCAACCGCTCCGGATGCGAGCCCCGCAGGATGCGCAGCACGTTGAACTGACTGACCGACAGATCGGCCTCGGCCTTGAGGAACTTCTCCCAGGGCTCGAGGATGCGGTTGGCCAGCATGCGCAGCGAGAGAACGACCTCCTGATCGATCGAGTCGAACTTGCGACGCTGCTTGAGGGCCTTGGCGACTTCATGACGCATGGCGGCGATATTGCACCTCGCAACGAATATCGTCAAGAGGTAGAATAGACTGGTCTGACGAGCTCAGCTGGTAGAGTTCGTGATCCGGAAAGCGGGTTTGGCGTCTCCGGCGCCATAGCGTATCCGCGCTCGCCTTCGGTGTGCTACTGCGCCGGCCACCCAAACCGAGCGCGCGGTTGCAGGCCGAACGCTCAATAACGGGGCGATTGGCCGCTCGCGTCGTGACGCCAATCGCCGCTCACCCGACGCGCGTGACGTTGCGCGCGAGCGTTTTGAAGCGTTCGCCATCGGCTTCGACCACGGTGATGGTCACGTGTCCGGTCTTGCTCCGCTTCATGTCGCGGACCGTACCCGTTTTTCCCTTGTGCGTGCCCGCGATGACGATGCACGAATCGCCATCCGCCAGATTCGTCGATTCACTCGCCGCCATCCAGTCCTCCTCGAGTCGATGCGCTGCCGGTGGAATGGTCAGGCGAACGCTTAGCTCTGCCGCGGGGCCTCATAACAATGTGACAGGCGAACGCAGTGAGCCAGTCGCCTACCTGTAAACAGCCCCGTCGGCAGCAGCGACCCGTTATGGCGCGGCCCGCTTCAACCAGACATCGGGGTGACGGTGCCCGTGAATGACACCGACCACGCTGATCGAATGCGCGTACACTTTGAAGTACACGCCGTAGGGGAAGCGCTGCAGCAGCAGGCGACGGAGGCGCCCGTGCACGACCGGGAAGTGCTCCGGCTCTCGCTCGATCTCGACCATCGCGCGATCAACTTCCGCCAGGAACTCTCCGGCGGCCGTGACCGAACGCGCGCGATACCACTCGAACGCCTCGGCGATCTCGGCCTGCGCGAGACGTCGAACGACGACGCGACGCACTCAGGGCAGTCGGCTGCGCAGTTCGTCCCGAAGCGCCTGCCAGGGAATGCCGGCCTCAGGGTCCGCATCGGCCTCGGTCTCACGGCGCGATAGCTCCGCCGCGAGCGCGGGGGAGATCGGCGCGGCTACGGCCGCATCGAGGCTATCCCACAGCCGCCCCATCAGCGCGATGCGCTCCTGGGCGGTCATTGAGTCGAGGATCGGGGACTTGTCGACCATGGATGGATATTGGCGCGATCGGTGGACTTGAGCAACGGCGCCCCGGCCGCCAGAACGCCACGTTCGGCCGCGGCGCTCTCCAACAATTCGACAGAAGAGTGCGGCGACCCAGTCACGCGCCGCGATCAACCCCGTCGCCGGGGGCGTACCGCACGCGGCGATGCCTGTGCGGCGTGCGGCCATGAGCACGCGGTCAGCCACTGCTACGACGGCGACCTCGGGAGCGCAACGGGTTCTGACCTTGATGCGAGAGCGCGGCGAGCCGCGCGTAAGCGAGCCACTCGGCTCGTGAGCGCTCCGCCGGCCATAAGACCCGCTGAGGCGACCAGGCTGAGCTTTGCAAGCGCGACATTGACCAGCCACGGGACGTTCTCGATGCCAAGATGTGCCGCAATCGCCACGCCCGCTGTGATTCCGACTCCAAGACCAAGCGCCATCAGGGCACGTCCTAATCGGTGCATCGATCTCTCCGCTGTGCGCGTCGACTGAAGCGCTTGGGCGACCTACTGCTGATCCTCGTTCCCGCAATCACCGCAAGCCAAGTCTTATCTAGCGCTTCTCGGCGGCATAACCCAGAAGCGCACCGAGGCCGCACTCGCCTTTAACCTGCGGCACACGCCATAGCATACGGCGGCGGCACCGCATGCGCGACGCAACTGGGCACCGGCTTATGCGGCGCATATTGCGGCCTATTGCCGTACCGCGCCGAGGCCCGCCGGGCAGGGGGGCACCGCATTGCGCGGGAGGCTCGCGCTAGTATTCACGCGTGCCCCTGCTCCAAACCGACGCCCTCGTCCTGCACGCCGCCAACTACCTCGAGTCCAGCCGACTGCTTCGGCTGCTCACGAGGGAGGCCGGGGTGCAGTCGGTCGTCGCGCGGGGGGCGCGCAGTTCGAAGAAGCGCTTCGGCAGTGCGGTCGATCTCTTCGCTGAAGGGCAGGCGCAGATCCAGACGAAGCCCGGCCGCGACCTCCACGGCTTGAATGCCTTCGACGTCACCAAGGCGCGCACCGGCCTCGCCACCGACCTCGATCGCTTTACCGCGGCCAACGCGCTCGCCGAGGTGGTCCTGCGCCTGGTGCACGACGAGGCCGCCCCCGGCATCTACGAAGTGGTGGAGCAGGGGCTCGACCGTCTCGCCACCATCCCGCCGGATCGGGTCGCCCACGAAACCGTCGGCATCCTCTGGCGCCTGCTCGCCGAAGTCGGCTTTCGCCCGGTCGTGGACCGCTGCGTCGAGTGTCTCGACCCCATTCCCGAGACTGATGCCGCCCGGTTCCACGTGGCCCTGGGGGGCACCCTCTGTCAGCGCTGTGCCCGGCTCGCGCCCGGCGGACGCCTCCTCCCGCCGGAGGCCCGCGCCACGATCCGTGGCTGGCTCGAGCCCGAAGCCCCCGCCGACCCACTCCACGCGGATCCCCCGGAGCCCGCCGCCACCAAGGCGCACCAGCGCCTCCTCCGTGAATTCCTCGGCGCCCACCTCCCCGACAACCGTCCGCTCAAGGCGTTCGAAGTCTGGGAAAAAGGGACGTGGTAGGTCGCCCGGTCTAACCCGAAGAGTGGCAAGCACTTTGGGTCGGACCGCGCCAGCCGCGTGACACCTCGCGCCCGCTCAGCTGGCCGGATTGTTGCTTGACCGCCGTTGGCATGCGTCCTAATTTCACAGAGGATCACACCCCGTGGTCCGGCTTGTACGGCACTTCTCAACCCTTATTCGGAGACGTCGACTCAGATCCTGATTCGTCAGTCGGAGAAGCAACATGAAACGAGTGTGGGGAGCACTGGGTCTGGTGCTCGCGCTCACCGTGTTCATGCCACGAGTCTCGGCGGCCCAGTCCACCCAGGACGGGAAAGAACGCCGAAATGGATCGACGCTCGGACAGAACTATCCGAACCCGTTCAATCCTGAGACTCGCATTCCGTTCTCGGTCGGTGATGCACCGACCTGTTCCGACAACACCAAGCAGTACCGGGTGAGCCTCAAGGTCGTCAGCGTCATCGCGACCCCAATCGCAACCCCGATCCTGCAGTCGGCAACAAGCGGAGTGGCCGGTGGTCAACCGCTGGAAAAACTGTCGCTCCCCTGTGGCGAGTACGTCGCCTATTGGGACGGCAAAGTCCAAGCAACCGGGCGGGAGGCCGCCTCAGGCGTGTATCTGTATCGCCTCGAGGTGGATGGCGTGCCGCTGGTGAAGAAGATGATCGTGGTGAAGTAAGCACCCCGTTTTACGAGCACCATGAGACCCGAAGGACAAAGAGGCGCACTGGGTGAGCGGACCCAGCGCGCCTCTCCCTTTTTTACCCCACCCCTTTTGTGCCGCTGCCACTTCGGCAGCAAATTCGCGGCACCCTCGTTGCCCTCACGAATGGCATGATCAATCCCGACCGCCTCACCGTAAAGAGCGCCGAAGCGCTCAACGACGCCGTCGCCCTCGCCCGCAAGGCCGGCAACCCGCTCGTCTACGATCTGCATCTCCTCCTCGCCCTGCTCGAGCAGGACGAAGGCATCGTGGTGCCGGTGCTCCAGCGCGTCGGCGCCAACGTCACCTCCATCAAGGCCGCCGCCGAACAGGAGGCCGCGCGCTACGCCAAGCAGAGCGACGCGCAGCCCACCTTCTCGCGCGAACTCACCGGCGTCGTCGACAGCGCCGAGAAGGAGGCCAAGCTCCTCGGCGACGAATACGTCTCCACCGAGCATCTCCTCATTGCGCTCAGTGACGCCAAGGGGCTCGACTCCACCCGCGTCCTCACCAGCGCCGGCGCCCACAAGCAGGCGCTCCTCGATGCGCTCAAGCTCGTGCGCGGCGCGCACAAGGTCACCGACCAGAGCCCCGAAGGGCAGTACCAGGCGCTGCAGAAGTTCACGCGCGACCTCACCGAAAGCGCGCGCAAGGGCAAGCTCGATCCGGTCATCGGCCGCGACGAAGAAATCCGCCGCGTCATTCAGGTCCTCTCACGCCGCACCAAGAACAACCCGGTGCTCATCGGCGAACCCGGCGTGGGCAAGACCGCCATCGCCGAAGGGCTCGCGCAGCGCATTGTGAGTGGGGACGTTCCCGAAGGGCTCCGCAACAAGAAGCTGGTGAGCCTCGATCTGGGCGCACTCATCGCCGGCGCCAAGTTCCGTGGCGAGTTCGAAGAGCGCCTCAAGGCCGTGCTCAAGGAAATCACGAGCGCCGAGGGGCTCTACATCGTCTTCATCGACGAGCTCCACACCCTCGTGGGCGCCGGCAAGGCCGAAGGCAGCATGGACGCCGGCAACATGCTCAAGCCCATGCTCGCGCGCGGCGAACTGCGCGTCGTCGGCGCCACCACGCTCGATGAATACCGCCAGCACGTGGAGAAGGATGCCGCGCTCGAGCGCCGCTTCCAGCCCGTGTTCGTGGGTGAGCCCAGTGTGGAGAGCACCATCGCCATCCTGCGTGGCCTCAAGGAGCGCTATGAAGCGCACCACGGGGTGCGCATTACCGATGGTGCCGTCGTGGCAGCCGCCACCCTGTCAAATCGCTACATCGGCGATCGCTTCCTCCCCGACAAGGCCATCGATCTGATCGACGAAGCCGCCTCGCGCCTGCGCATCGAGATCGACTCGGTGCCGCAGGAGATCGACGAGGTGGAGCGTCGCATCGTGCAGCTCGAGATCGAAAAGGCCGCACTGCAGAAGGAGAGCGACCCGGCGTCACTCGAGCGTCGCACCAACCTCGAGCGAGAACTGGCCGACAAGAAGGAAACGGCCGCGGGGATGCGCGCGCAGTGGCAGCAGGAGAAGGACACGCTCGGCGCCGTCGGCAAGATCAAGCAGGAGATCGAGCAGGCGAAGTTCGAAGCCGAAGCGGCCACCCGGAGCGGCGACCTGCAGAAGGCGGCCGAAATCACCTACGGCCGCATTCCGCAGCTCGAGCGGAACATGAAGGACGCCGAGGCCAGGCTCGCCAGCAACAACGGCCGTCCGCAGTTCCTCAAGGAAGAAGTCGCCGCGGACGATGTCGCCGAAGTGGTCGCCCGTTGGACCGGCATCCCGGTGGCGCGCATGCTCGAAAGTGAGCGCGAGCGCCTGACCAGGCTCGAAGACGTGCTGGCCACGCGCGTGATCGGTCAGCGCGAAGCCGTCCGCGCGGTCGCCAACGCCGTGCGTCGGTCGCGCGCGGGGCTGCAGGACCCGAACCGTCCTATCGGCAGCTTCATCTTCCTCGGCCCCACCGGCGTGGGCAAGACGGAGACGGCGCGAGCCCTCGCCGAGTTCCTCTTCGACGACGAACACGCCATGGTGCGCATCGACATGTCGGAGTACATGGAGAAGCACGCGGTGGCGCGGCTCATTGGCGCGCCCCCGGGCTACGTGGGCTACGAAGAGGGCGGGCAGCTCACCGAAGCGGTCCGCCGCCGGCCGTATTCGGTCATTCTCTTTGACGAAATCGAGAAGGCACATCCCGATGTCTTCAACATCCTGCTGCAGCTGCTCGACGACGGCCGCCTCACCGACTCGCAGGGGCGTACGGTGGACTTCCGCAACAGCGTCGTCATCATGACGTCGAACGTCGGGAGCCAGCGCATCCTCGAAGCCGATACCACTGCCGGCCCGGCCTGGGACAAGGTCGAGCAGGACGTGCTGCAGGCGCTGCGCGGCGTCTTCAAGCCGGAGTTCCTCAATCGCGTGGACGATGTGGTGGTCTTCCACCCGCTCGGTCGCGGCGAACTCGATCACATCGTGGACATTCAGCTTGCACACCTGCGCAAGCTGCTGGCCGATCGCAAGCTCACGCTCCGTCTCACGGATGCGGCGCGCCAGCGCATCGCCGACGAAGGGTACGACCCGGTGTTCGGCGCGCGCCCGCTCAAGCGTGCGGTGCAGCGGTTGCTCCAGAACGCGCTCGCGCTCGCGGTGCTCGAGGGGCGCTTCAAAGAGGGCGATACGATCGTGGCCGACGTGGGACCGGATGATGCCCTGGTCTTCACGCAGGGGGACAAGATGGACGCGGTGGCACAAGCGGCCTTCGACGCTGCCGTGACCTAGCACCTGGTGAGCGAAAAGGAGAGGCGGGCTCGTGGGTGATCGCGTAGTTTGCGACACATGCGACCCGCCTTGTGTCTGTCGGTCCTGTTCGGGACAGCGTTGAGTGCCGGCTGTGGAGGATCCACCGCGGCCCCCACGCCGTCCGGCTCCCCTACCTTCGTGGTGGGCCAGGTCGCCACCGATGCAAACGGGTGGATGGAATACACGCCGGGCGATGCGCCACTCGTGATCATTGCGCCGCACGGCGGGACGCAGACGCCCACCGAACTCCCCGATCGTACCTGCAGCGGCTGCGAAACCGTCAACGACGCCAATACGCAGGATCTGGCTCGTCGCCTCGCCGATGCGTTCTACACCCGCACCGGCGCGCGCCCCCACTTGGTGGTGAATCGGCTGAGCCGCAAGAAGTTCGACGCCAATCGGGACTTCCCCGAAGCGTCGGGTGGCACCGCCACCCTCGCGGCGCCATGGGCGTGGTTCCACGCCGTCATCGACTCCGCCGAGGCTCGCATCGTCAAGAAAACGGGGCGTGGGCTCGTGATCGATCTGCACGGGCACGCACACGATGTCGCGCGCCTCGAGATCGGCTATCTGCTGAACGATCCGGAGCTGCGGCTTTCGGACGCCGCGCTGACGGCCAACGGCGCCATGGCGCGCACCAGCATCGCGCGCCTCGCCACCGATACGAAGAGCGCGCCCGATCGGGGGGTGGCCCTGCTGCGCGGCGCCAACAGTCTGGGCGCGCTGATCGTGGCCGCGGGGTATCCGGCCGTGCCGAGCCCGACCGACCAAGCGCCATTGGTCGGGCAGCTGTACTTCGAGGGGGGCTACAACACGGCCCGACACGGATCCCGGGATGGTGGGGCCGTCGACGCCATCCAGATCGAATGCCACTACGACAACGTGCGCGATTCGCAGACCGCCCGCACCAATTTCGCCTGGGCGCTCTCGGGAGCGCTGGCCACGTATCTCGACAAGCACTACGGATGGAAGGGACCCGCGTCATGAATGACGCCCCGGTCTCTGCCGTCATTGTGGCGGCCATGCAGGCGGCACTCGACGAAGCCGCCGAGGCGTCGCGCGCGGGCGAGGTGCCCGTCGGTGCGGTCGTTGTCCGGGAGGACGCGATCATCGTGCGCGCCCAGAATCGCATGGTGCGCGACGGTGATGCGACCAGTCACGCCGAGCTGCTCGCCATGCGCGAGGCCACGCGCCGCACGGGTGACGCGCGGCTGGTGGGGTGCACGCTTGTGGTGACGCTCGAACCCTGTGCGATGTGCGCGGGCGCCATTGTGCTGGCCCGTCCCGACGCGGTGGTGTTCGGCGCGTGGGACGACAAGGCCGGGATGTGCGGCAGCGTGGGGGACATCGTTCGGCATCCGCGGCTCAATCATCGCCCGCAGCTCCGCGGCGGGGTGATGGCCGACGCCAGTACGGCACTGCTCAAGCAGTTCTTCGCCGAGCGGCGCCCGTGAGCGCGGCCATGCCGACTGGCGGGAGCCAGATTCTGGCGTCGGTGGCCGACGGCTTCGCCGCCCTGCCGTCGTTCGATCAGATCAATCTCGGCGCCACGTATATCCAGGCGTCGGTGCTGATCGGCTTCGCGATCACGGTGGTGGGCGTCTTTCGCGTCAGTCGTCGCCCGGCCATGGAGGCCCTGGCGAGCTACTGGACCTGCCTCGGCGTTGGCGCGGTCATCAACATCCTGTCATCGAGCGCCGGCGCCCTCTGGCACAACCGCGCCCTGTCGCTCGCACTCACGACCCTGGTGGTGGCCCTGCATGGGGCGTCGGTGCCGCTGCTCCGTTCGGCGGTCCAGCGACTGGCGGGGGCGGAGAGTGGATTGTCGGGACGCCCCTGCGTGCGGTGGGGGCTGATCACGTTGCTCCTGCACGGCGGCGGCATTGCGCTCGCCGCCACGCTGGTCCCCGATCGGCGTATTGTGGTGGTGATCATCAGTCGTGGCATCGATCTGGTGATGCTGCTCCTGCCGGCGATCTCGGCGTGGCGCGCGCTCGCCCCCGACAACGCGTTCGCCCGGGCCGCCCGCGCGGTGGCACTCGGAACGACGATGTTCGCCGCGCGCGGCGTGCTCGACTTTCTGCTCGGCCTGCGTGTCGGACAACCCGATCTGCCGGCGATCATCGTGCTGGCCATCATCCTCGTGAGCGTGCTGCTCGTGCTGCTCGCCGGCGTCTTTACGCTGCTCGCGATGGCCTCCGAAGACGCGGTCCGCTTGCAGGCGCAGGCCGACCAGCTGCGCGAGAGCCAGTTGCAGCTCGAGCGCGCGCAGCGGCTCGAGAGTATTGGCCGCCTGGCGAGCGGAGTGGCCCACGACTTTGCGAATGTGCTGCAGGCGGTGCAGCTCAGCGCCGACAGCCTCGCGCTCCGCTATCCTGGCGCGGCTCCCGAAGAGCTCACCGAAGTGCGCGAATCGGCCGCGCGCGGACGCGCGCTGGCGCGTCAGCTGCTCGTGCTGGGCCGCCCACCCGAAGACGCCGCACGCTGCTTCGACGCGGCGGTGCACCTCCGCGACCTGCTGCCACTGCTGCATCGCGTCGCCGAGAACCGCCCGGTCCAGCTCTCGGCGGTCGCCGGGAGTACATCGGTGCTGATGGACCCGTCGCACTTTGACCAGGTGGTCATCAACCTCGTGGTCAACGCGGCGCATGCGTCGCCAGTCGATGCGCCGATCGATCTCGAGCTGACGCACGTGATGCGCCCGCGTGGCCACTGCATGCAGCTCGCGGTCCGCGATCACGGCACCGGCATCCCGGCCGATGTCCTCCCGCACATCTTCGAGCCGTTCTATACCACCAAGTCGCGTGAGACCGGGACCGGCCTGGGACTCTCGACGGTGTGGTCGATCGTGCAGCAGGGGGGCGGTGAAGTGGACGTCCAGACCACCCCGCAGCGCGGTACCGTGTTCTTCATCATTCTGCCGATCGCCGAGCCCTCGTGATGCGCCTGTCCGCACGACTCCTCATGGCCGCGTTGCTCGTCGGCTGCGCCACCGGCACGCCAGCGGCACGCCCCACCGAAGGCTTCATTCAGGTCGAAGGCGGCAAGGTGTGGTATCACATCGAAGGGGCCGATAAACCCGGCACCCCGCTGCTGCTCCTCCACGGCGGCCCCGGAAGCACCAGCTTTGGCCTCAAGCCGTTGGAGGCGCTCGCCAGCGATCGCCCCGTCATCCGCTACGACCAGCTCGGCTGCGGGAAGTCCGATCATCCCACGGACACGACGCTGTTCACGGTGGCGCGTTTTGTTCGTGAACTGCAAACGGTGCGCGATTCACTCGGGCTCGCCGAAGTGGACCTCATGGGCCACTCCTGGGGCGCCATGCTCGCCGAAGCCTACATGGGCACCAACCCCAAGGGCGTCCGCAGGCTGATCCTGTCGAGCCCCCTCGTGACCACGGCCCAGTGGACCCACGACGCCGACTCGCTGATCAAGCTGCTCCCCGACTCCGTCCAGCAGGTCATCGCGAAGGAAGAAGCCGCCAAGACCACCGACTCGCCCGCGTACAGCGCCGCGATGGACGTCTACTACGCCAGGCACGTGCGCCGCGCCCCCCGCGCCAATCCCGCCGACGGCGACAGCAGCAGCAAGATGAGCGGCAAGCTGGTCTACAATTACATGTGGGGCCCGAGCGAGTTCACCAGCACCGGCACGCTCAAGACCTTCGACGCGACGCCCTGGCTCAAGGGCATCACGATCCCCACGCTCTTCCTGGCCGGCGAGTTCGACGAAGCTACGCCCGCGAGCACCGAGCACTTCAGCACCCTGGTCCCCGGCGCCCGCTTCGTCATGATCCCCAACGCCGGCCACGCCACCGCGAACGACAATCTCCCCGCGCTATTAGAAGCCGTACGAACGTTCCTGAAGTAACCGCCCCCCCCGCAGTCCAGCTCCCGCAGTCCAGCTTCCGCCGTACAGGCTTCCGCCGTACGCAGTGCTACAGCTGTCCCAGCCACGACAACTTCACAATCAACGACCGCGACAACGGCCCCACCCCGCCGTCCACCGCCCGCCGGTCGTTGTACACCACGTAGAGATACGACAGCGGCCGGTACTCCCAGCTGAACCGCGCGTTCAGGGACCCGCGCTGAATGGTGGTGTTGTACTGGTAGAAGGCGCTCCACTGCACGCGCGGATTGAGAAACACGCGCATCTCCGGCCCTGCCAGATGCGTCACGAACGACGAGTCGCGCGTCCCGAGCGAACGCAGGCGATTGACTTCGTACGATCCGCGCAAACTCACGTACGGCGACGGGCTCCACCGCGTCGTCAACTCGGCGCGATCGAGCGACCCATCGAAGAAAGTGCCGCTGGAGAACGTCGCCGTGGCGGCGACGCGCGCGCTCTGGTCGCTCTTGAGCGTCACACCACCGCGCGCATACGTGTACGTGCCCGGGTTGATCCGCACGTTCGGAAAGAGCGTCACCGCCGTGAGCGGTCGCTGCACGTTGTACTCCGCCGTCGGCGAAATCGTGGCGCCATTGCGGAAGAGCACCTCGCCCGTGTAGCTGATGTTCGATTCCTGCAACGTGAAGTGTCGCGGATCCTGGTAGGCAATCATGTTGGGGCCGTGCCGTAGCCAGACGATCTGCTTGGGCAAGCCGAGCGGCTGATGCGTCCACGTGATGAACGGATTCGTCATCATCACGTCCGGGCGACTCACGAACCCCATCTGCGGGTTGTAGTCCCGCGTGACCAGCGCGCCCAGCACGCCCGCCAGGAGCTGCGGTGTGTTGCGGGTGATCTGATAGGTGCCGGCCATCCCCGTCTTGTCGCCAATCGTGCTCGTGCTGAGCATGCCCGTGAACTGGACGGTCTCGCCGATGCGTCCCAGCCCGTCGATCGCGAGCATCAGGTTCTGCCGATCCTGCCGGGTGCCGTTCGCGAGGAGGACGTCGCCGTCATGCATGGCCATCGTGGCGCCCAAGCGCGTGGAGCGCCCGAGGAACTGGCTGCCGCGCGCCACCGCGAAGGTTTCGCCGCTCGCCGACCCGATCGCGCTCGTGCGCATCGCCAGCGCGCCCGCCGTGGTTCGCCCGCTGCGGTACGCGTAGCGCAGCCCGGCGTCGATCGGTTGCGGCGTCCCGTCGTCGGCCAGGCCGATGCGCCGCGTGAAAAACGGCTGGACGAAGTACTTGCCGCTCACACCGCCGATCCCGCCGATGTTGCCGGCGCCGAGCCCGCCCGCATTCAGCAGGTCGGCATTGTCGAGAAAGAACTGGCGCCGTTCCGGCAGGAAGACGCTGAACCGCGTCAGGTTGACGACCTGGCGATCGACATCGGCCTGGGCGAAGTCCGTATTGATCGTCGCTTCGAGCGAGGTGTTCGCCGTGGGCGACCAGATGATCTCGCCGCCGACATCGCCCGTACTGCCATTGAAGGCCCGGGGGGCGCGGTCCGTGACGTTGGTGCCCAACGCGTACGGACGAAGGCGCAGGTTCGTGCGCGGTGGCGGAGGCTGCAGCGAATCCAGCGCGCCGGCGTAGGTCAGTCGCCAGCTCGAGAACTGGCGTGGGACCGGAGACCAGCTGCTCCACTGCGCTGCGCGGCGTGTATTGCGCAGGAAGTTGACGTCCCAACTGGAGAGCCCCGGCGCGTAGCGCAGACTGCGCCACGGAATGGCCATTTCCACGGTGTAGCCGCTGTCGCTGCGCGTGGTGCGCACGCGCCAGAGGGCATCGAAGTTGAAATTGAAAACGTCGCCACCGTCGAATGCCTGGACATCCGCCTGCGAGCCAAGGGGCGTCGCAAAGAACTGCACGGCCGTCCGATGGTCACCGAGGGGGCCCATGGTGACCGACCAGGAATCGTTCTCGGGCGGCTCGAAGTCGCGGCGCAGGTCCGGCATGCGGAGTCGCTCCCGCAGCCCCACACTGTCGGGGTTGAAGGCGCCAAAGTAGAGATTATCGCCATCGAAGAGCACCCGGACGCGACTCTGATAGGCGGCCACCGGGCGGTAATTCGGCCGCATCTGGGCGAAGTCCATCGCTTCCGGAGCGCGCTGCCAGTCCGGCTCATCCAGCTTGCCGTCGAGTGTGATCTTCCCCGTGGCGCGCCGCGCCACGATGTGGCGGCGCGTCTCCTCGGTGGGCATCGGAACGCCCGGGGTGACCTGGGCGGGCAGCGGGGCAATAGCGGCGAACGACAGCAGCGACAGGGCCAGAACCGGCCCCGTGGACAGACGGGAGCGCATGCGCAGACGGGCAGGGGAGGGCCGCCCGATGGACTATGCGGAGCGGTCGCGCCTAGTTTGCCGCGATTTCTCGGGTTTGGTAAGGCATGTGCGGCGGTCAACCCTCACTTGGGGCGAGATCGGCCCGACGGAAATGCCAATGGAGGAAGAGGAACCACACCAGCTGCGCCACGGCCCCGACGGCGGCCAGCGCACCCAGTGCGGCACTCACCTCACCCGCGGATTCGCGCCAGACCAATCGCGAGAGCCCCTCGACGCCCAGTAGGTAGACGAGCATACCCATCGCGAGATGCAGGAGCATGCGCTGGCTGTTGCGAGCCGGTGCGGCCACGTCACCCGAGTGAATCGGGGCACTGAGCGACTTCCACTGCGGAACCGGCCAGAGCGCGACGGCGGCCCCGAGCTGCACCACGATGGGCACCGCACGCGCGCCCATCGCGAAATCGGACGGGATCCACGCCGTCGGCACCAGTGACGCGAGCGCCGCGCCAAGGAGCGCCGCAATCGCGTAGAGCCACAGGTCCTGCAGTTGGACCAGATACTGAATACGCGCGCGATCACGACGCCCAAGCGGATAGAGCAGGGGGCGCCCCGTGGCGAGCATCGGCGGCACCGATGCCCCGAGCAACCCGGGACTGGCGTGCCCGACGAAGACAAAGGCACCGAGAATTACGCCGAGCCCCAGCACCCGCCACAGAAACGTCCGCCAGGAATCCATGCGCTCCGCGTTGAGGTAGGAGAGCCACTGCATCGTGGAGGCTGGACGGGTGACCGGGGCATCGACCGCGCGCTCCTCGGCCCCAACCCGCCAGGACGCCAGAAAGGCGAACACGTCGAAGGCGCGCTGCGAGCGGAGGCGGGTGATCTCACGGACCCGCGGTGACCAGCTGGACACCACCCCAACGATGGCGAGACCAACGGAGAGGACGGCACCGGGCCAGCCGACGACATCAACGACCCGGACATACCAGCGTGGAACCATCATCAGCATGATCAGCAGCACCACCGGACTCGCCTCAACGAATCGCGGCGCGCGTGACAGGAGTCGCCCCCACGAGGAGATCGCAAACCAGAACGGTGTCCACGCCAGGGCAAGCCAGAGGCTGGAGACAGGGGCCCACGTGTGCGCCCATGCCCAGCCGACCAGCGGCATGATCGCCATCAGCAGCAGCATCCCGGATCGCATGCTCTCCCGGAAGCGGGGGGTCAGCGCCAGGCGTGGCGACAGATCGACCTCGGCCGCGGCCAACATGGACATCATGCCGATCGACAGACTCACCAGCGCCGACCCGTGAAGGACGAGCTGATGTGCGACCCGCGCGAGCACGCCGTCCTCGAAAACGGCGCCCGGATGTCCGGAGAAGGCCAACGCGAATCCGACGTCGCCGAGATGCAGCGAGGCGACCGCGAGCGCCATCACGACGACCCACGCGGCGAACGCGATGGACGGTCTCGCAAACAGGGCAAAGAATGGCCTCACCAGAACAAGCCCCCGCATGCGGCGCACGGTCACCCGACCTCCACCGTCGCCCGCGCCCGCGGCCCGCGCGCACTCGTCACCACCGGAAACAACCCCTCCAGATTGAGCGACTGCTCCACCAGCTCCACATCGTACAGCGCGGCGAACTGGGCGGCGCTCGACGCGTCACGCTCCACCACGAGCGTCGCCTGATGCGCATCACCCGCGGCCGAGACGATGAACGGCGCGTCCCATGTGCTCGGGAGTGGCTGGCCGCGCGCGGCCACCTTCCACGCCACGTACCGCTCCTTGAGCGTGTCCAACTCGGCATCGCACGTCACCCGACCGGCGTCGAGCGCGACGACGTGGGTGATCACGGGCTCGATGTCATGCAGCAGATGCGAACTCACCACAATGGTGGGCTGCTCGGCGGCATACACCTCAAGGAGGATCGTGAGCACCTCCTGTCGCGCGCTCGGATCGAGATCCGACAGCGGCTCATCGAGCAACAGCAGCTCCGGATGATGGCCGAGGGCGAGCACCAACGAGAGCTGCTGCAGCCGCCCGGGCGACAGGCCGCCGACGCGCGCGTCCACATCGAGCCGCAGTCGCGCGATCAGGGCGCCCACCAGCTCGCGATCCCATCGCTCGTAGAAGCCACCGACATACCGGATCAGCCGCCCTACGCTCATCCACGCCACCAGCCGGCTGTGCTGCCACATCGCGCCAATGCGCGACAGTTCAGCCGCCCCGAGCGAGCCGCTCGGCACACCGAATGTGCGGCAGGTCCCCGACGTGGGCAGCAGCAGCCCGCTGAGATGATTGAGCAGCGTGGTCTTGCCGCTACCGTTCTTCCCCACGAGACCGATCACCACGCCGCGCGGAATGCGGAGCGAGACGGCATCAAGCGCCAGCGTGCTCCCGAAGCGTCGGGTCACCTGCGCGAGCTCCGCGATGATGGACACGGGTTCCCTCGTCATTTCCCCTCCTCCACCTGGTCGGCCATCAGTTGCCGGAACAGCTGCACCGCCTTGGTCGTGCTCACGCCGAGCTGCTGCGCCGCCCGGGCGGCCGGCTCGAGAGCAGCGCGCAGCTCGGCCTCACGCGCGGCCTCGCGCGAGGCCGCACTGCGCGCCCGCACGGTGAGTGGCAGCCCTGGGCGATGCTCAAGGGCCCCCTCGGCCTCCAGCAGCCCATACGCCTTGCTCACCGTCATCGGATTGATCCCCAGCGTCTGCGCCAGGTGCCGGGTTGAGGGCAGCTCGCTCCCCGCCGCCAGCCGCCCGGAGGCGATCTGGAGGCGCACCTGCTCCACGATCTGTCGATACGTGGGCACGCCGCTGTGAAGGTCGAGAACGATGAGCATCTGGTGTATTAAGGCGATAATACGGTTCGAGTGTACGGCGCGGTGGTGTATTAGTCAAGTAATACGGCAGCGCCGGCCGCGCCGGCTACGTCACGTGGCGTATGGGCGAGCCGGCTGGCCGGCGGTACCGTCTGGTCATGTGCCTGACTCCGCGCGCCATTCCCGCCCTGCTGACGGGCCTCGGCCTCCTCGCGCTCTCCGTCTCCGGCGCCGCGGCTCAGCCGGTCCCCGCGACGGCCCTCCTCCGGCGGCCGCTCGACCGGGACTCCGTGATCCAGGGCATTCCCTGCGCACGCACGCACGACGCCCCCATCGAGCTCTACAAGGCCAGCGGGCGACTCGCCGGCTGCGCCCTGTCGACGGACTTCACGGAGGCCGGCCATCGCTTCGCCAACGGCACCTGGCTCGATCGCAGCGAGCAGGGCGTCCTGTGGGGGGCGTGGCTGGCGCAGGATACGCCGCTTGCCGGGCACACCTGCCGTGGCGAAGGCTACAAAGCCTGGAGCACCCGCTTTGCCCCCTCCGGCGCGCTGACCTCCTGCTACCTCGCGAAGGACACCGTCATCGACGGCGTCCCCTGCATGGCCGGCTCCTTCTGGCGCGAAGTGCGCGGCGGCAGCCGCACCACGCTGTACGTGTTTGGCAATGGCCGGCTCAAGCGCTGCCAACTGTCGCGCGCGGCGATCGTCGACGGGCGTCGGCTCGACAAATGGGCGGTGATCGCACGGGACAGCGCGCCAGGGCCATGATCGTGGGGCGGGAAAACACCGACACGGTGGGGGGAATTCGCCGATCCCCCGGTTCGCCAGCCGAGGGCATCCTGTCGATGACCGGCGCACCATGCGCCACTACTTGGGGGATGCATGTCGCTGGCCAGCCAGTTTGAGCACGAAGTCCGCGCCCAGTTTGCGCGGCAACCGCTTCCCGGTCGCGCGATCGTGCGCGAAGGCGACCTGGCCCACCTGCCGAACCTCGTGGCCACCTATCTCCGTCGAACGGGCGTCATCGGCGCGCCGGTCATCCACAACTTCCGCGTCACCTTCGACGCCACCATGTACCGCACGCCTGAGCAACCGCTGGCGAGCGAGGCGGTGCAGTATGAGTTCGTCGACGATCCGTCGCGCTACTTCTTCTTGCGGACGCGCATGCTCGGCCTGCCCGTGCGCGTGCTCCACGAGTACGACACCGGCGCCGCGCACATGCAGGTCCGCGTCGCCGGCCTCGTCAACCTCGTCAACGAGCGTAGCCTCGCCCTCTCCCGCGCGGAGACGGTCACGATCCTGAACGACCTCTGCATCATGGCACCGTCGGCGCTCATCGATTCACGCTTCGCCTTCACCCCGCGCAGCGCGCGTGAAGTGGACGTGCGCTTCACGCACGGCGCGCATAGCGTGACGGCCACGCTGGTCTTTGACGCCGAGGGCGATCTGGTGGATTTCCGTTCCGACGACCGCCACGCCCTCCCCGATGACGGCGACCGCTGGACCACGCCCCTGCGCGCCTATCAGTTCTTCGACGGCCGGCGCATCGCCAGCGAGGGCGACGCCCTCTGGCACTTCGCCTCCGGCCGCGTCTTCAAGTACGGCACCTTTCGTATTCACGACATCCGCTGGAACATCACCAGCTTCTGACCATCAGCGGTCCGCAACGAAAACGCGGGGAGATTCCAAGGAATCCCCCCGCATTTCGTATACGCATCACGTATACGCCCCACGTATACGCCCCACGTATACGCCCCACGTATACGCTTTTTTCGTTTGTCTGCCGCCCCTCAGTCCCCAATCACCACCACATCAGCCGCCGGCGCCTTCGTGCCATAGGCCACCGACGTCGGCGGATGATCCGCGCCCAGGCGCGTGGCAATGGCGTACCCACCGAACGACAGGAAGACGGTAGCGATCACGAGCACCGCGCGATGAATGACCTGCATCGCATGCGCCTCATGCGCCTCATCACAAAGTTCGTTCCACATATACGGTCAGGATGTTGGGGAGTGACTGCGGGATATCGGACAACGCGATCGGACATCGCTGAGGAATATCGGCAGCAGTCACCAAAAACAGGGAGTGTCCCGATCGGTTTTTCTCACTTGACGAAAAAGCGCCCGCGGGACGGGCGCCGTTCGTCACACGCCGGGCGCGTTTGGTCTCACGGCTGGTCCGTCCAGCCGTCCAGTTCCGCCTGCGTGAAGCCGGTGGTTCGCGCGGGGAACCGCGCCCGGACCCGCGCCACGTCGGCGGCGGTGACCACACTGGCGTGGTTTCCCCAGCTCGTCCGCACGTGCGTGATCGCCGCCGCCACCTCGTCGTCGCTCATCCTGGCGCCGCTGCCGTAGGGGAGCATGGCGGTGTAGTAGGTGACGTCGACGTCCCTCACCGGGCCCTGCACGCCGAAGAGTACGATGGCCACCGCGCGGTCCACCGATCCCGTCGCCCACGGCGAACCGACGAGCGAGCGATACGCCGGCACCATCCCCAGGCCGGTCTCGAGGTGGCAATTGGCGCAGACGCGCTGATAGCTCTGCGCGCCCGGCGAGACCGAGGCCTTCGCGGCGCCGCCACCCTGCGTGGTGTCCTTGCTGCCCGCACAGGCGGTGAGCAGACAGGCTCCCGCCAGCAGTCTCCGACCGGGTCGCATCCTGCCGTCCATCAGGGCGGAGCGAGGAACCCGTCCTGCGCCGTGCGTCCGCCACCACGGCCCGGGACATACGTGCCATCGGGGGCGAGCTGCCACGCCGACGGATCGTGCAGGTACTGCGCCAGGATCGCATCGAGCTGCTGCTGATGCGCCCGATCGGGCACCGGGACCAGCAACTCCACCCGACGCCGCAGATTGCGCGGGCGCAGGTCGCTCGACCCGATGAGGAACTCCGGCGTACCGCCATTCTCGAAGCGGTAGATGCGCGAGTGCTCGAGAAAGCGCCCCACCACACTCGCCACCGAGATGTTCGTGGAATAGGGCGCCACGCCCGGGCGCAGAATGCAGATCCCGCGCACGAGCAGCTGCACCCTCACCCCCGCTTTCGACGCGCGATAGAGCGCGCGGACCATCTCTTGATCGGCGAGCGCGTTCATCTTGAACGTCAGCCCCGCCGGTCGGCCCGCTTCGGCATGCGCGATTTCGCGCGCGATGCGCGCCAGCAGCGCAGGCCGCAGCTGATGCGGGGCACACAACGCGTCGTTGGGGAGCGCGTCCGGCGCATGGGGCGCCGTGCCGTCTTCCGCCGCGAGGGCCCGGAAGAGCGTCGCAATGTCCTCGCCCAGTGCCGGCCGTGCACTGAAGAGCGAGAGATCGGTGTACTGCCGGCCACTCCGCACGTTGTAGTTGCCCGAGCCCACATGCACGTAGCGACGGAGCGTATCCCCTTCGCGTCGCACCACCAGCGCCGCCTTGGCGTGCACCTTGAGCCCGGGCAACCCATACACGACCTGACCACCCGCGCGTTCGATCGCCCGGGCCCAGCGCACATTGTGCTCCTCGTCAAATCGCGCTTGCAGTTCCACGAGGGCAAAGACGCGCTTTCCCGCCTGCGCAGCCAGCAGGAGAGCCCCGGCGACCGGTGAGGGATTCCCCACGCGATAGAGCGTGGAGGCCATCGTCGTCACCTGCGGATCGGCCGCCGCCTCCTCGAAGAAGCGCACGACGGTGTCATCGAAGCTCTCGAAGGGATGATGGACCAGCACATCGCCATCCCGGATGGTGTCGAAGAGGCTCGTGGCCGGCAGCGGCGTCCGCGGCACGAGCGGCGGATAGGTCAGCGTCGCATCATCGGCGGGTAGCGGCAGCTGCGTGAGACAGCGCAGGTCGAGCAGGCCATCCACCACCTGCACACTCGTCACGGTGAGGGCCATGTCGCGCCCGATGGCCTCGCGGTGCAGGCTCTCCAGCAACAGCGCACTCACCGCGCTCGGCATGCTCGTATCCACCTCGACACGCACGGCCGGATTCATCGGGCGAAGCGCCGTCGCCCGATCCACCGCATCGAGCAGGTCCTCCCCGTCATGCTCGGTCAAATGCAGATCGCCGCCGCGCGTGACGCGAAACAGATGCGCACTCTCCACGATCACATCGGGGTACAGCGCGGGGACGTTGGCCCGAAGCACATCCTCGAGCGCAATGACATGCCCCGCATGCCCCGGGACCGGCAACAGCCGCGGGATATCGCGCGGCAGCTCATGCTCGGCCACCCGCAAGCGCTCGCCGGGCGCATCGCGATACACCACCGCGACAAACAGCCCCAGATGCGCCAGATGCGGCACCGGATGCCCGGGGCTCAGCGTGACCGCATGCGAGTGCAGGGTGGGCTGGATGTCGCGCAGGTAGACGTGGCGCAGCGCTTCGCGCTCCGTGGCGCTCAGCGCTTCCCAGCTCAGCAGCCCCACGCCACGGGTCTCAGCCTCGAAGAGACAGGCGGCCGCATGGCGGCTCATGGTGGCCATGATCTCGGCCACTTCGGCCTCGACCCGCTCGAGGGTGCGCGTGGCGGTGCCCGTCGCTCCCGTCCGCATGACCTCCTCGACGGCGGCGCGGCGCAGCTCCGCCATGCGCACCATGTACAGCTCGTCGAGGTTGCTGGTGACGATCCCCAGGAAGCGCAGCCGCTCAAGCAGCGGCACCGCCGGATCGCCCGCAAGCGCCAGCACCCGGTGCTGAAAGGCCAGCAGGCTCAGCTCCGGGTCCAGCAGATCGGCGTCCGTATCGGACAAGAGGGGGGCGGGTGACATCGCCCCCCAACTTACCGTGTCGGCACAGGTCGAGCGACCACCGCGCCGTCAGCCAACGCGTCTACCGCTGCGACACCGCCATCACCGTCGCGCCCGAGATCTGCCGATCGAGGACCGCCAGCGTGGCCGCCGCCGTCTTGGGCACCGCCTTCGTGCTTTCGATCTCGGTGGCCAGCGTCCGCACATCCGTCAGCAGCGTCGCGACCTCTGGCAGCGGTGACCGGCCATCCAGCGTGATCGTGCGCTCATAGTGGAAGGCCCCCTGGCGGATGTCTCGCGCGATCACCGGGCAGTCATTCGCCTTCGGATGCGCGATCGCGCCGACCGCCATCTGCACGTAGTGCTGCGCCAGCAACCGGTCCACGCGCACGAGTTCCTGGTCGAACGCCTTCACGCTCATCGTGCGCCCCTCGCGCAACCCGAGCGCCAGCTTCTCAATCGCCCCCTCGGCGTTCAGGAGCTGCATCCCCGTCGTCTCATCCCGACTGCGCCCCACCTGCTGCCGGATGTACAACGTCGCGCGGAGCAGGGTATTCGCCGCCGGGCGAAGCTGTCCGGCCGCAAACTGTTCATGGGCCGCTTTGAAATCCGCCGTCGGCTCGTCCTGCGCCGCCAGCGCGGTGGGCGTCACTACGCACGCGGTCGCCAATGCGACCATCGCCTGCATCCGAGCACGGGTCCCCCACATCGGCCGCCTCCTTGAGCGGGAAGTGTCCCCACGGTGCACCCGAAACACCGGCCACGCATCAGGGATTCCCGCATGAGACATCGTCGGTCTCACCACTCACCACTCAAGTCCCAAACTCCCACTCGCCTCTCGCCTCTCGCCCGAAACTCACCACACGGGGCGAATAGCGGCGAGCGAGCGGTTGCCAGCGTGAGTGTGAGTCCGAGTCCGAGTCCGAGTCCGAGTCTCCAGGCTCAGCTCCCTGAGAGGCGAGCTGGGGAGGCGAGCGACAGCCGGAGTCGTGCGCTCAGTACCCCCGCACCCGATCAATCGCCCAACGCGGCATCTCCCCCCGCTCCAAGCACTCCAGGCACTCCAGAAACCCCGCCGCCGCCCCCTCCACCGTCGTCAGTCCCGACATGTGCGGCGAGACGATCACGCGTGGATCGCCCCACAGCGGCGAGTCCGTCGGCAGCGGCTCTTCTTCAAACACATCGAGCACCGCCGCGCGCAGCCAACCGCGATCGAGCGCCTCGGGAATCGCGGCTTGCTCCACCACCGTGCCACGCCCGCAGTTGAGCAGGACGGCGCCGCGGCACTGCGCGAGCACCGCGTGGTCGATCAGTCGGTACGTCTCCGGCGTGTTCGGCAGCGACACCACGATCCAATCGGCGGTGGCGACCCGCTCCGGAAGCGCGGACAATGGGTGCACCGACGTGAACGCCGCGCAGTCACTGACCCCCGAACGACTCACACCCGAACAGTGCACCCCCAACGCAGTCAGAGCGGTGGCCATCGTGCGCCCGATATCGCCCGTGCCCACAAACAGCGCGCGCGTGCCGGCGACGCGCGGAACCTCGTGCTGGTCCCAGACCCGTGCCTGCTGGGCATCCCGCAGGCGAAAGAGATCCTGCTGCAGGGCAAAGATGCGCGTGATCGCCCACTCGGTGATCTGCCCACCGAACAGCTCCGGCGATCGGGTCACGAGGATACCCGGGTCGAGCGGGGCGCCACGCAGCCATCCATCCACACCGGCGCCGGTGCTGTGCACCCAGCGCACGCTGCCGAGCGTGTCCACACCGGGCGGTCGCTTGAAGCCCAGTTAGGCATCGGCGTTCGCGAAGTGCGCGGCGGTGAGCTCCGGAATCGGGGCGCCCACCACCTCCAGCGCCGGGCGGCGCGCCTGGAGGTACGACACCATCCCCGCGTGGAGGTGATGCCCCACCACCACGCGGGTGACATGGAACGGCAACGGAAATGACATCAGGGGCGCTTGGCGTCGAAGGTGGTCGTCTTCTTCACGTTCTGCTGCAACGCGTCCTCGTTGGCCCAGCTGTGCGGGCCAAAGGGCACCCCCTTGGGCCACAGCTCGTCGAGCGACATCGCGTCGTACAGCACACCGCCCTTCATGACATATCGCGCATCGGCCGTCGCGCGAATGTTCTGCAACGGGTTGCCGTTGAGCACGATCAGGTCGGCGAGCTTGCCCACCTCCAGACTCCCGATGTCGCGATCCGCGCCGAGGAACCGCGCGCCGTGCATCGTCGCGACTTCGAGCGCGCCCAGGTTCCCGAGGGCGCTCGCGCCCATCCACAGCTCCCAGTGCGGCGCGAGACCATGATGCTCGCCGTGGCTCCCCAGTGCGCCTGTGCCGCCTTCGGCAATGATGTCGGCCATCGCCTGCGCAATGAACGGGAAGCTGTAGTCCGTCGTGGGGCGGAGCGTGCGGACGCGCGTATGCGGCACCAGCGAGCGCCACGGGAACCACGCCCGCTGCTTCGCATCCTTCCACACGTCCGACTCCTGGAACCAGTACTCGATGCTCCACGGTCCCGGGCCGGCCACCACGAGCGTCGGCGAGTACGTCGCCCCCGCCTTGCCCAGGAACTTGGCGCCGTCGGCGTACATCGGGACTTCGCTGAACGCGTGCTCCCAGCCGGTCTGGCCGTCCATGATGAACGCCAGATCTTCGAAGAAGAAGCCCCCTTCGGAGGTGAGGTTCACCCCCACGCTGCGTGCCGCCTCGGCCATCCACTGCCGCTGGTCGCGCCGCGGCTGCGCGTACTGCTTCACCGCCGTCGCCCCCCAACTGGCCATCTTGCTCACCATCGCCAGCGCGTCGCGCGGCGTGTTGATCTCATTCGCGCGCGCCGCGTCGCCGGCGGTGATGTTGTCACCCGTGCTGAAGCCGCGCGGGCCCACCACTTCGCCGACCTCGATGAGCTCGGCGGTGGGGAACATGTTCTGGCTCCACATCGACACGTCCATCGTCGTCGTGACGCCGTACGCCAGATAGATCGCCTGTTCGAAATCGTGTCGCGGACGCATGCCGCGCCACTCGCGATAATGATGCGAGTGCATATCCACGAGGCCAGGGATGATCGTCTTGCCACTGGCGTTCACCACTCGATCGGCGCCGGCCGTGCTGCACGACCCCACGCAGGTGATGCGGCCCGCTTTCGACACGATCGTCCCCTTCTCGATCGCCGCCTTCCCGTTCATCGGCAGAATGCGGGCATTCGTGATGGCGATCGTTCCGGTCGGCATCGCACGCGGGGCGCTCACCTTGAGCGCCGTGGTATCCGAGCGCCCGGTGTTCACATGGTGCACGTAGAACGCGGCGCCGCTTGAGTACTCGAGCGTGACGCTGTCGCGCCAGCGCGGAAAGAGGCCGCCGTCACGCGTCAGCGCCGTCACCGGCATCTGCCCGCGCCGCTTCTCCACGCGCAGCGCGTTCCCGCCCACGCCGCCCCACACGAACGGCGTCACGTACACATTGTCGCCTTCCTGAAACGCCACAAAGCGCCCGTCGGGTGAGGGCACGATCTCGTCGGCGTTCGGCAACACCAGATGATCCTGCAGGTCCGCGCCATCGATCGTGACACTGCGCAGCGTCACCGCACCACCACGCCCGCCGCCGGTGGCCGGTCGCTGCTCCGGCCAGAAGACACGGCCCTCGGGCCCCACACTCGGTCGCGGGAGTTGTCGCCGGGCTTCCCCACCCACCGAACTCCCACTCGGCCGGTCAATCGTCGCAATCACGCGCCCGGTGTCACCACCGGCGGCGTTCGCATCGAGCCGCATGACGTCGAACCACGTGTTGTGCGTCATCGTGCGGCCGCGGGCCGTGGCGCCCTCACCACGCGCCACGACCACGAAGCGGCCGTCGGCGCTCCACACCGGATCGGTGTAGTCGCCAGGTTCCTTGCTCACACGCGTTGGCGTGCCGCCGGTGGCAGGGACCTTCCACACATGCCCGCGTGCGGTGTCATCCCACGTGACGAAGCTGATCGTGCGCCCATCGGGGCTCCACGCCGGCGCGAACTCCAGCGGCGAGAAGCCCGCGGCCGTGAGACGACGCGGCGCGCCGGTCGCGCCGTCCTGCACGTACACACGCCCCAGCGCCTGAAACGCGATGCGCCGACCGTCGGGGCTTGTGGACGGCCACCGGTAGAACTTGGCGGTGATCGCGTCGTCGCTGATCCGAAAGCGATTCCGCGCCATCTGCGAGATCGTGCGCTTCACGTTCGCCGAAAAGGGAATCGTGCTCACCGCGCGCGTCGCGATATTCACGCGGCGCAGCTTGCCGCCTTGCGTGATCAGGATCGACTGGCCGTCGCGGGCCCAGACGTAGCGGGGCAGGATCCCCACCGTCTTGGACCCCGAGCCCACCATCGGTTCGATCGGGTCCATCACCATGCGCTCGGCACCGGTGTGCAGATCGCGCAGCCAGAGCGCGGTGCGCGGCCCGTACTGATGCCCCTTGAACTCGAGCAGCCCGTCGGGAATCTGTCGCGCGAAGGCCAGCCACCGGCCGTCGGGCGAGATCTCCGGGGCCGCCCCGCCACCACTCGAGAAGCGGCTCGCGGCCGCATCGCCCGTCTCGCCGTTCGTGATGTCCTGCACCTCGCCATCGCTCATCCGAAAGCGACGGAGCTGCACCGCGCCACCGAGCGGCTCGCGCGGGTCCACGTTCATGTTGACCTGGTAGTACAGGTACTTCCCATCGGCGCTCACGCTCGGCCACGCGGGCGCGAGGTTGCTGCCGGTGCCCGCGGCCACGAGCGGCACGCCAGTCCCACCGTCCTTGTGATACATCCACAAACCGCCAGCCGGCGCCGGCCCCTCGCCGCCGCCGCGCCCGCCTTTGCGCACCACGATGAAGCGCCCATCGGGCGTCCACGCCGGTTCGAAGGCCGTTGCATTCAGGTCGGTGAACACCGGGCGCTGGTTCGTGCCGTCGGCGTTCATGATCCACAGGTTGTACTGCCCGCGGCGATCGCTGATGAACGCGATGGATTTGCCGTCGGGTGAGATCCGCGGCTGAAAGTTGAGCGCGACCCCGCTGCTCTGGGTCAGCGCGGTGGCCTCGCCGCCGGCGGCTGGCATGCGGTAGACATGCCCCAGCAGGTCGAACACGATCCACGTGCCGTCGGGCGACAGGTCCACCGACATCCAGGTGCCTTCGTCGATCGCAAAGCTGATGTCGCGGGTGGTGCCACGCGGTTGGCTCACATCCCAGGCTGCCGCACCGCCACCACCACCGCCACCGGGCTGGGCCTGCAGGGGAGCGGCGAGCAGACACGCCACCAGCGGCGCGCCCAGGGACGCGAGGGACACCAGAGTCAGCCGACGCATCGAACCTCCGGGGATGGGGCCGGCCTTCAGAGGGAAGGTCGGCACCGCGAGACGTTAGCACCTGGCGCCCGCCACCGCCCGAAATCGGGAGTGTCGGGCGCAGGCGGCCCTTGATTCACCCCCGTTCACCCTTTACTTATCGAGGCTCCCGGGGAATTCGTGCACGGTCTGCCGCGCGCGGGACCTCTGGGGGCGTTTCTGTTGGACAGGTGGCCGAGTGGTTGAAGGCACCGGTCTCGAAAACCGATAGTCTGGCGAAGGGTCTGCGTTCCCCGTTCTTGCCTCGGCAGGAGCGGGGTTTTCTTTACTCATTGATTTCTAATGACTTACGGCGAATGGACTAGGTCAAGTTCGGTGCCGAGAAACCTCAGTGGTTGAATAAACATTCCGCCAATTCCGCCGATTCCGAGCGTTTTGCGCAACGCCTGCGCAACTGCAACGGGGGGTCGTTGGGCGTTTGGCGCCGGGGTGGGCTCCGGTACGGTGGCCGCAACTAGCCACCTTGGAGCCTTGATGCAGAGCATTCCGTTCGCCCTCGCCGCCCGCTCGATTCCCCGCCGCCCCCGTCGTGTCGCCCGAGTCTCGGCGTCGGCCGATCCGCAGACCCCGCCCGGTTCCACGGAGCAGCTCGCTTCCCAGTCGACTTCCGTCGACCCCGTCCGCCCGCAGACGGCTGGCTGGACCGTGTTGGGAATCCAGCTCTGGGAGCGCGGCGGCGTCGCGACCGTCGATGATCTGGTGCTCGAGCTCTTTGGCGTCCGGCCCGACGATCCGGACTTTGCCGCTCGGCGGAAGCTGGCCTATGCGCTGCCAGGTCGGTCACCCGTGCGCCTGTGTAAACCCCTGTGGGATCGTCGTGCCTTGGCGCTCGCCATGATGAATGGCACGTCCCCCTCCGCCGATCTGAGCGTGCAGGCGATCGCCGATGAGACGGCAGCGGCTCCGCGCCCGCGCCTCGTGGAGGTCAACTAACATGGGCTGCTATCAGCGGAAGGACGGCGCCTTCTATATCACGTCGGCCCCGCGCAAGGGCGACTGGCCGCGACTTGCGCTCCGGACCGCGGCGTCGGAGCCAGCACGCCTCGAGCAGCTCGACGCGCTGGTGAACGACGAGATGTTGAGGGGTGGACGTCGCGATATCGCCATGGCGCTCAAGCAGCGCGCGTTCTCGCTCGACGAACTGTTTGCGGCGATTGGCGAGGACCTCAAGGCGGTGCATAGGCTCGATCTCCAACAGCTCGGCGTCGCGCACTGGCGGGCGCTACCCGCCCCAGGCGGCGGAACGGTGATCACGTTTGGGGAAGTGCGTGATGCGTTCCTGAGCGCACGCGGGCTGAACCCGGCCAAGGTCACTCGGCGCGGTCGCATTGTGGACGGCACCAAGGATCGCTACGCGCAATCGTTCATCGCGTGGGCGCGCTTTGCCGGTTCCGGCAATGAGGAAGCTGGCCTGCGCACACCCGCGGCATGGTTGTGGGATGCCGACAAACTAGAGGAATTCGCCGGGATCCGTCTCAACGCCGCGCGAAAGCACGATCCGCAGGATCCCTTCCGAGAGATCCGTGTCGTGAAAGCCGCGTCCCTGAATCGCGACCTCACAGCGTTCAGTGCACTGCGCCAGGCGTCAGCCCGTCGTCACCCACTGAACCGCCCCGGGTTTGGAGGAGACTCGGTTAATTGAGTGCCAAGCGCTCCGCAGGAGCCGCTTGGGTGCGGTAG
>JAIEMN010000027.1 GCA_019752115.1 Gemmatimonadaceae bacterium | reverse complement strand
CTTGGGATCGGTCGGATCCGGGCGGTGGCGCCCAAAGTGAAACGGAGCGACGACAGGTCTGCTGCCCAAGGCCCCGACCCACACGCGTGTGGATGGGTATTTGAGCACTTGGGATCGGTCGGATCCGGGCGGTGGCGCCCAAAGTGAAACGGAGCGACGACAGGTCTGCTGCCCAAGGCCCCGATCCACACGCGTGTGGATGGGTATTTGAGCACTTGGGATCGGTCGGATCCCGTCGGTGGCGCCCAAAGTGAAACGGAGCGACGACAGGTCTGCTGCCCGAGGCCCGATCCACAGGCGTGTGGATGGGTATTTGAGCACTTGGGGCTCCGGCCGGAGCTCAGGGTGCCAAAGTGAATCGGAGCGACGACAGGTTTCCGAGTTCGGGCCGTAAGTCACCTTCGTGATGCTCCGCTTCAGGAAGCGGCAGGAGCCACCACGACCATTGAAACGCCACTTGGCATGAATCGCGTCGACGTCCACCTGTACGCCTGGAGGCGGCACCGGCGGGCGTTTGGGGACTTGGCCGAGCGCCGTCATGGTGTCAAGGCGGAGCGCCGAAGTTGATCCGGCGCTACCGACCTAACTCACTTGATCCTGGAGATTGAACGGTGCCCGGCGAAAACAAACGGTGCGGTCGACCGCCTAAGGTGAATGCTGAGATGCTCGCCAAGGTGGCGTCAACGCTCAGCGAGGTGACGGTTTCGGAGCTGAAGCGAGTAGCGAGGATCCATTACGGTCACGAGGGGAGTGCGACTCTCGTCGCGGAAGTTGCGCGTGCAGAGAAGATCCGGCGAAACACTCTCGGTTCAACGGCGGTGACCCTGCTTCGGGCAAGTATCAGCAATGCCGATGTGCGCACGAGCTTCCTGCCCCGGATTGAGTCGTACCCCGAAACCTCAAGCGGTCGGATTCCAGAGCCACTCTCTGAGGCGGCGGCTCGTATCGGCGAGAACGTGCGATGTGAAATTCTGAGGGCCATCGATATCGCGCATCGCGAGTTCGTCGATCGTCTCGTCTCCGAGCGTGACCGTCACCGGAAGGAAGTCGAAACTGCTCGTCAGTTAATCGTTGATCTTCGAGACGAGCTTAACTCCGTTCGTGCGATTCACACTAGCGCGAAGGTGGCTGCCTCAGCACCCTCACCTGCGCAGCAATCTTCCGCTCGCGAGAAGAATATCCTGTGTCGGTGCAACACGCAGCACGCCACTTTTCTATCGGGGAAATCCGTGGGAGAGGTCCATCGCTCTTCGGGAGAGCGTTTCCGCGATCCGCGAAAGACTAAAAAGCGGGACGTGCACCGGCGGGGCAAGCGCGGTGCTCGCAAGTCGGGGCGACGACGGTGTCGCTGATTCGTTGAGTTGGCTGGATATCGGCGTATCCGAAGGATCCGCGACCAAAGCCTTTCGGCCAGCTCTGGTCAGTAGAAGCAAATGTTTAGAAACGCTCAATTTCGAAACGGTCAGTTTCGAATCGATTTGGTTCTGATCTCGGTGTGTTCGCGGCGAGGTCCGCAAATAGCCTCGATTTCCTCAGCCTAACGGGATTTGAATGGCTCCATTTCGAAACGCAATGATTCCAAATGCATGTTTCGAATTGATGTGAGTCTTCGCTCCTCGAATGAAACGAGGCAACGAATTTGGCTCTTGGCTAGGTGCGTCAATTAGGATGGCTCGGCGCCCCCTACTCGCCGGCAATCATCTCATCCACCTGCAGTCAGTCCCCCGATGTATCGGACTGCAGAGTTGGAGCAGAGATGGCCGAGAAGAACGAAGCTGGTGTGCGCGATATGAAAAGTGTTGGACGGCATCGTGTGTTCGATCGTGTGAGTGAGCGTGCTCTAACGTTGCGAGCGGAATCGATCAACAAGCGTCGTTCGCATTCGAACCCGTACCTGGAGCTTGACGTCCTAAAGGCATTGGCGAATGCCCTAATGTCCATGACATAAGTCGGGGACTTGGCGTCGAGGATGAGCACCGATATGGTGTCCGCGAATCCAACCACTGCCCCTCTGGAGAGATCGAACATGGCCCGTGCGCTTGAAATCACTTGGCAGCAGCGCCTCGCAGCGGCGAGCGGCGAATTGCCTGCGCGAATTCGTTACACCCGTAAGTCCTCGGAGCAGGAGGATCGGCAGGTGACATCCTTCGGGCAGCAGATCGAGGCGATGGACAAGCGCTGGGGGTCGCTCTCAAGTAACTGGTGCTGGCAGGACAGCAAGAGCGGCAAGAACCTGAATCGACCGGCGCTAACGGATCTCCGCGCCTTCTGTCGCGCCAACCCACGCCCCAAGCAGTCGCCAGGTCACGTGGAGATTTACGATGTCTCTCGACTGGGACGACCGCTTGGTGACGACGGCAAGCCTGATACGCGGGCGCTAATCGTGCTCGAGGCTGAGCTCGAGGCATTCAATTGGAAGGTCCGCTACGTAACGACCGAAAAGAGCGGCAACTCGCTGCACGATACCGTCAACCTCATCTTCGAGACGCACGGAGCGAGCAGCTACCTAGCGCAGCTCAAGTCAAACATTCGACGGGGCAAGCGCTCGCGAGCCGCGAACGGGTTCTGGACCCATAGTCACTCCCCCTTCGGAACGAATCGCGCGGAGGTCGGCACTGGCCGCATCATTCCGACGGGGCAGAAGGCGACACCGGGAAGCGGCGGTCTGAAGCTGGTGCCGAATGAGGAGCAGCTCGCGGTGTGGGAGAAGGCTGCGCGGCAGGTGGTCGCCGGCAACTCGCTGAAGCGCGTATGCGAGATGCTATACGATCAGGGCGTGCGGGCGCCGCGAGGCGCTGGCACGAAGGGGTTCGGGCACAGTTCCCTCAAAAAGCTGCTCACCAATCGGGCGCTCATCGGCGAGGTCTTGCTGCAGACGGGGGACGGTGACGTCGCTGAGGGGTCCAGCGAGAAGTGGGTAAAGGCTCAGTGGTCGCCGATGGTAGACATGGAGCTGTTCAACAAGGTCTGCGAGGTGCTCGCGGAGCGCGGGGCGTCGCTGAAAGCAGGCTCCAATCGCAAGCGTTCCGACATCTTTCCACTTCGACCGATCTGTGCGCACTGCGGCCTTCCATACACCGGTGGACGCTACAGCCGTCGGCAGGGCGGCGCGCGGGCGTATACGCATCCGCGGCCCGGGATCACCCATCCCGAGGCGCGGCAAGCCTACGACGAAGCCGGATGTAAGGTGCGTTACATTGTAGCCGAGGACCTCGAGACACGAGTAAAGGATGCGATCTGCTCTCACCGCCTGACTCCGGAGTTTATGCAGTCACTGCGTGAGGTAGCGCTGAAGCAGTCCACCGGGGCCAACCGAGACGTCGCTCTCGCCGCCGTCTCGAAGCAGGTCACTGATACAACTCGCAGGTATCAGAACTGTTACAAGCTCGTGATGCTCCAGTTCGATCACGGCGAGGTTCCCGCTGACGATCCGATGCACGACGAGCTTCGCAAGCTGCGCGCAGAGCTCAGTGCGGCGAAGGACAAGCTCAAGGCGCTGGAGGCCTCATCAACAGCGAAATCGCCGGAGCAGAAGAGTGCCCGCATTGAGGAGCTCCTTCAGTCCAGCTCCTTCCTAGAACGCGCATGGAGCAAGATGTCGATCGAGCGGCAGAAGGCCTTGTTCGACTATTGGGTAGATCACGTCCTGATCGTGGTTGACGAGATCCCCGGTTACAAGCGCGCAAATCTGAAAACAGCGATCGTTGACCTCGCCATTCTTCCCAACGATCCGGTTCAGCTGAACCTCGAAACCGGCGCCCGCTATTTACGGAGCGCGGCTTCGATCTCCTCCAGCACCTCCGGAGATTCCTCGTCCAACCGTCGGTGTTTCAAAAAGGCTTCGGCCTCTGGAGAGCCAATCCTCCCCAGTGACCATGCCAAGTGCCGGCGTAACAAGACGTCCGCATCAGACCATGCGGCGACCAAAGCGGGAACGTCTCCAGCCGAGCCGGTATTACCGAGCACGATGGCTGCGTTGCGGCGGAGTCCGGAGCGCTTCGCGCGCTTCATGGCTGACCCGCGAAACAATTCGGTGTACTCGGAGACGTCCATTCCTAGTAAGCGGAGCGCTAATTCCCGAGGCGGAACGCCGTCCAAGAACGGTCGCGGACGGAAGGGCGAACCCTCCTCGAGTTCTCTGGAGAACTTACGGTTGTACGGGCACACATCGTTGCACACATCGCAGCCGTAGAGCCACGAGCCCATCGCCTCGCGCAGCGCTTCGGGAATGGCCTCGCGATGCTCGATGGTGAGATAGCTGATGCACCGGTTTGCATCGAGCACGCGCGGCGCCGGGAGGGCGCCGGTGGGGCAGGCGTCGAGGCAGCGGGTGCAGGTGCCGCAGCGATCGGCGTCGAAGGGGGCACTGACCTCGAGCGCGAACTCGAGCAGCAGCGAGGCGAGAAAGAGATGGGAGCCGGCCCGCGGCGTGATGAGCATCGTGTTCTTGCCGAACCAGCCGAGCCCCGCGCGCTGGGCGAGATCGCGCTCCAGAATGGGGCCGCTATCCACGTACGGCCGGGCATTGATGGGATGCCCCACTTCGGCTTCCAGCCACCGATGCAGGTCGCGCACGCGTTCGCGAAGCACGGTGTGGTAGTCGTCGCCACGCGCATAGCGCGCCACCGGACCGGCCGGCGCGCGCCCGCCGTACGAGGCCGCCACGACCACGGCGTGGGTGGCCCCGGGGTGCGGCCGGCGCGCATCCGCGCGGAGCGCCGCCCCGTCTCCGGCGAGATAGTGCATGGTGCCGTGGAGGCCCGCGTCGAGCCACGCGGTGAACGGCGCGAGCGACTCGGGCACGCCCAAGGCCGCGACGCCCACAGCATCGAATCCCAGGCCGTACGCGTGCGCCACCAGCCGGCGCGTGAGTGAGTGCTCCACCGGAACGCGGGCGGCCGACCTAGGGCTGCCGCCCCACCCAGCGCGCGAAGTTGATCAGATCGTCGGCGGGCGGCACCGCATCTTCACTCCCGTACGCCGTGTACATGCGCCACCGCAGGTAGCTCACGGCCGGCAGCGGCAGAAACGGAAACCGCCGGTACCAGTGCCGGTGCCGAAAGCGCCACGCCACGCGCAACAGGTCTACCGCGAGAAACGGATTGACCAGCGCGCGACCGGCGAGCGTGAGCGAAAGGGAGAGCCAAGGCATGACAAAATCTACATCGCTTTTGCCGCCGGATCGGCTCAAGGTTGCCCGGCGGCGAGGCGATACTCTCAGCCGGCTGCCGACGCGGGTGCCATTTCGCCTTTCGGACCGCGTCCGTGTCAGAGCCCGATCGCCCCTCCGTGTCCCATTTCCCTGAACAGCAGGCGCGCCGTCGCCTCTGGGCCTGGTGGCGCGATTCGGTGGGCATCACCGTGGCCCTCCTGCTCGCCACGCTGGCGCTCTACGAAGCCGTCTCCAGCGCCCCAGGCCTCCCCTCGGCCGTGCGCGGCTGGCTCGACGCCGTTGGCGTCGCCCTGATCGTCGGACCGCTGTTCTCGTTCACGTTATACCGGCGTCATGTCGACGGCAAAGTGCGGGAGGTGGAGGCGCGCACCACCGGTCGCGCCTCTGGAAGTCCGCACCGAAAGGTCCGCTGGGCGATCCTTGGGGCCCTGGCGGTCATGGCGGTCATCACGGGGCTCATGACGGCCGTAGAGCGTCACGCGACGCTTGGCATCTATGACATTGGCAACGCCCTGAACATGGCGGGGCGTCAAAGGACCTACAGTCAGCAGCTGATTCGATTGGCGCCGCTGGTCCGACGGTCACGAATCGACTCTACCGAGTTCTCGAGCGTGGCGCAGCACATGCGGAGCGAGTCCGACTCGCTCGATCGGCTCGTCGCACGGATGCTCTCCTTCGAGGACGCCGAAGCCCGCATTGCCGAGGCGGCGCGGCGGGAGTCGAGTGCCGAACGCGACGCCCTACTGGCGGCCAGCGTAGCGTTCCTGTCCGGGGCGACGACCGCCGAGCGGGTGGACGAGCGGGCCGATGCCATGCTCGTGGCACAGGAACAGTTCGTCTCACGGCTGGCGGACCTGGCCTCAGTGAACATCCGCCGGATGCAGCGCGCGCAATGGACCTTTGGGCTGCTGCTGCTGGCCATGCTCATCGGCGTGGCGGGGTTGGTGGTGGAGCCGGTCGTGCGCCTCCTCAAGCGTCAGCATCTGGCGGTCTCGGCACGCAGTCTGGAGTTCGAGCGGCTGGCGATGGTGGCTCAGCGCACCAGCACGGCCGTCGTGATCACGGACGCCAGGCGGCGCATTGTCTGGGTCAACGCGGCCTTCTCCCGACTCACGGGATGGTCGCCCGAGGAGGCATACGGAAAAACGCCCGGCAGCCTGCTGCAGGGACCGGACACCGACCCGACGACCATTGCACTCCTCCGAGAACGATTGAACGCTGGGCTCTCCGTGCGCACGACGATTCTGAACCGCTCGAGAGACGGGCGGCCGTACTGGCTCGATCTGAGCATCGAGCCGTTGCGCGAGCGCGGGGAGCTCACGGGCTTTCTGGCCGTCGAGTCCGACGTCACCGACGCG
This sequence comes from Gemmatimonadaceae bacterium, assembly GCA_019752115.1. Taxonomy (NCBI): domain Bacteria; kingdom Pseudomonadati; phylum Gemmatimonadota; class Gemmatimonadia; order Gemmatimonadales; family Gemmatimonadaceae; species Gemmatimonadaceae bacterium. The sequence continues at coordinate 101,576 of JAIEMN010000027.1, read as the reverse complement.
ATCGAGGCCCGAGATGCCCTGAGTCGCGAACGGGAGGCGCTCACGCGCACCACCGAACTCCTCGAGGAAGCGCAGACGGTCGCGCGCATGGGGAATTGGTCGGTCGCACGCGATAGCGATGTGGTGGAGTGGTCGCCGGGTACCTACGCGCTCTTCGGGCGCCCGGTGTTCGCCGGTCCGCCGTCGCTCCGAGATGCCCTCGAGCGCTACGCGCCCGAGTCCGTACCGCCGATGCTCGCCGCTCTCGAGACGGCCCGGCGCTCCGGCACTCCGTTCTCGCTGATCTTGCGAACGGCCGATCACAACCCGGCCGTGCGCTGGATTCGCGCGGACGGGCGCGCACGCATCGATGACACCGGGGCGATCGTCGGCGTGTACGGTATTCTGGTGGACGTCACCGAGAGCGTGGAGCGCGAAGCGGCGCTGACCGACGCGCAGAGGCGCGCCGAGGCCGCCAATCGCAGCAAGAGCGAGTTCCTCGCCAACATGAGTCACGAAATCCGTACACCGCTGACGGCCATCATCGGATACGCGGACTGGCTGCGCGACGAGGCGGCCCACGTGCCCAGCCTCGAGCAACAACACGCCCTCTCTACGATTCACCGGGCCAGTACCCATCTCCTGTCGGTCATCAATGACATTCTGGACCTGTCCAAGATCGAGGCGGGCAAGGTGGTGGCCGAACAGGTCGAGACCGTGCTGCCGTCGGTGCTCCTCGATGTCGAGAGCATCGCGCGAGCCCGGGCGGCCGCGAAGGGGGTGTCGCTCGAGACGCGTCTGCTCACCCCGATTCCTGAGCGAGTTCTGACGGATCCGACACGGATGCGGCAGATCCTGATGAATCTGGTGGGCAATGCCATCAAGTTCACAGAGCGCGGTCGGGTGCGGGTCGAGGTCGGCGTGCTGGTCGACGCTGGATCGCCACGCCTGCGCATCACCATCGATGACACCGGGGTCGGCATGACAGCCGAGCAGGTGCGCGAGCTCTTCCAACCGTTTCATCAGGCCGATGCGACGGTCACCCGTCGATTCGGCGGTACGGGCCTCGGCCTGTCCATTTCGCGGCGCCTCGCGCTGCTCCTCGGCGGCGATGTCTCGGTCGTCTGGTCGACGCCGGGGCAAGGATCGCGCTTTGCCGTGGAACTCCCGCTGCACGCGGTCGACGATGCGCGGTTGATCGAGCGCCTCGAGGCGATCGAGCCGGCGCGCGTCGATACGCCACGTCCGAACGCCTTGGCGGGAGTTCGCCTGCTCCTCGCCGAGGACGGTGAAGACAATCAGCGGCTGCTGCGCGTGCTGCTCGAAGCCGCCGGCGCGAACGTGACCGTGGTTGGGAATGGTCGCCTCGCGCTGGAGGCCCTGGACTGGGCGGCCGCGGCGGCGGCGCCGTACGACGTGCTCCTCTCGGACATGCAGATGCCCGAGATGGACGGGTATACGTTGGCCGCCGCATTGCGGGCGCGTGGCAGCCGTCTTCCCATCATCGCGCTCACGGCCCACGCCATGGCCGACGATCGGCGCCAATGTCTGGAGGCGGGGTGCAGTGATTATGCCGTCAAGCCGATCGATCGGGCGGCCCTCATTGCCACGATCGCGCGGTGGACGCGTCGTACGCCCCGCTCGGTTCCGGCGCTGGTGGCATCGACGACGGCCATGCACCGCGCGGCGACCGACGAGCCGGACCACCTCATCAGCGATCTCGCCGACGATCCGGATCTCGGACCGCTCGCTGAGGCGTTCGCCCAAGTCCTGCCCGATCGGATCGAGGCGATTGCCCTGCAGCGCCAGCAATCAGATTCGAGCGGTGGACGCCGTCTGCTGCACCAACTCAAGGGCGCTGCCGGTAGTTACGGATTCCCGACGATCAGTGAGACCGCCGGTGCCTTGGAGCTGGTCTGGGAATCCGAGGAGAACGCCGCTCCACTGCTGGAGCGACTGAGTACGCTCGCCGCGCAGGCCGGCCGGAGCGCCGGGCAGGGAGTGTCATGATGATCCTCGATCGACGTCAGGCAAATCATCACGCGTCGCAGCCGGTGGCGCAGCGGGTGCTCCTGATCGATGACGATGCGGATCTGCATCCGCTGGTCATGGGCATGCTGCGGGCCATCGGCGTGGAGACGGCGGGGGCGTTCGATGGCGAGGGGGGACTGCTCGTCGCGCGCGAACGGTTGCCCGACCTGATTCTCCTCGACCACGATCTCCCCGACTGCAGCGGCTTGGAGATCCTTGCGCAGATTCGGGCCGACAACCGACTGAGTGCCATCCCCGTGGTGATGGTGACCGGCACCGATAATCGTGATCTGCTGACGGCGTGCTTCAACGGGGGCGCGTCGGACTACCTACACAAGCCGTTTCACGGTGCGGAATTGCGCGGGCGCGTGCGTTCGGTGCTCGAGCGACAGCGGCTCCTGGCGGAGCTTGGACGCGCCGCGCACCTCGATACGTTGACGGGGCTGCCCAATCGCGCCCTGCTGCAGGCGCGGGTCTCCGCACAGCTCGACGCGCTGCGGGAGGGGCGGGCGCGTCCGTTTGCGCTGATGTTTCTCGATTTTGATCGCTTCAAGCTCATCAACGACAGCCTTGGGCATGATGTCGGTGACGAGTTCCTGCGTACCATCGCGCAACGATTGCGGAGCAACCTGCGGGCGGACGATACGATTGCGCGCGACGTGGACGGCTCCACAGTGGCCCGACTCGGCGGTGATGAGTTTGTCGTCCTCCTGCACGACGTAGACGACGCGGGGGCGCTGCTGGTGGCGGAGCGCCTGCGCGGTGCGCTGGAGCAGCCGTACGACCTGGGGGGACACCGTGTGCAGTCGAGCGCGAGCGTCGGCGTGGTCCACGTCACTCCGGCGTACGCCTCGACCGAGGCGCTGCTGCGCGACGCGGATATCGCGATGTACGAGGCCAAGGCGCGCGGGCGTAATTGCGTCGTGATGTTCACCGCCGCGATGCGCGAAGCGGTGCACGCGCGTGTCAATCTCGAGAACGCGCTGCGGGAGGCGGTTGGTACCGAACAGATCCGCCTCGTCTTCCAGCCGATCGTGTCACTGGAGACGGGCGAAATGATGAGCATGGAAGCCCTCGCGCGCTGGCGGCATCCCGTCCTGGGCGATATTGCGCCCGGGACCTTCATCCCTATCGCTGAAGAGACGCGGCTGATCGTGCCGCTTTCTGAGCAGGTGCTGCGCGAGGCCTGTCGACAGTTCGCCGAATGGCGACGGTCGATCCCGGGCTTCACCGCGCAGTACGTCAGTGTGAATCTTTCCCGCATCGAACTGACGGATGAGGGGCTGGTCGATCGGGTCCTCCGCATCCTCGAGGCCCACGGCCTTGAACCGGGGGCCTTGCAGCTCGAGGTCACCGAGTCACAGCTCATGCCGCAACGGCTCCTCGCGAGCGTGTACCTCGAGCGACTCAAGGCGGCCGGCATTCGCCTCGCCATGGACGATTTCGGCACCGGCTACTCGTCGCTCTCCTGTCTTCAGGAGTTTCCATTTGACGTGCTCAAGCTCGACCGCGCCCTCACCGAGAATGTCAGTCGCGGCCGCGGGTATGCCGCCTTGCTGCAGGCGGTCACGACTCTTGGCGAAAACCTTGGTCTGGAAGTGGTGGCCGAAGGCATTGAAAGCGCGGAGCAACTCGCGCTCCTGCAAGCACTGGGCTGTACCTATGGCCAAGGGTATCTGATCTGTCGGCCCATCGCGCCCTCGGCGCTGGTTGAATGGATGCGGCAATCGGCTCCTCCGATGTCGAGGCCTCTGTGACGACCCTCCTCGTACGTTCCGCGATTTCCCGACTGAAAGGGCTGGGGACCATCCCCACCGCGGCCATGCGACTGCTGTCCATCGCCGATGATCCGGCGGTCACGGAGGACCGTTTGAATGAGGCCATCGAGCTGGACCCGACGCTCAGCGCGCGCGTACTCAAGGTCGTGAACTCGGCGTTCTATCGTCGGCAGCGCGAGATTGCGTCGACGCGCGAAGCGACCCGCCTGCTGGGCCTTGCCGCCGTTCGCAACATCGCCATCGCGTCCGGCCTTCACCGGCTCTTCCGCGGGAATCGTTCGGTGCTGGGCTTCGACGCGGTCGAACTCTGGTCCCATGCCCTGGGCGTGGCCGCGCTCTCCCGGGAACTGGCTGTGGCCACGCGTCGCGTAGCGCCGGAGGAGGCGTTGTTGGCTGGGCTGTTGCACGATCTCGGTATCATTGCCGAGGCGCAGCTCTGGCCAGCGGAGTTTGCGCACGTGATTCAACGGATGACGGAAGGGGCGGTGACCACCTTCCGCGACGCTGAGCGGGACGCGTTGGGGATGTCGCACGATGAGACCGGTGCCCTGTTGTGCGAGGCGTGGAACCTCCCGGAGCGATTTGTTCACGTGTGTCGCTATCACCACGATGTCGGTCCGGCGGTCGCGGAAGGACTCGTGCTTCCCCTCATCGTGCACGTCGCCGACGTGCTGGCCGCGCGTGCCGGGCTGGGATTCTTGACGACCGCCGAGACGGCCGCGCCGGACCCGGCCGCGTTGGCGGCACTCGGTCTCTCGGAGGCTGATCTGACGCGTATCCTGGAGGTCGCGCAGGAGAGCGCCGATGTGCTGGCGGCCACCCTCGCGGACTAGTTGCGTGTAAATTGGCGCCATGGACTTCGCCGAATACCAGGAGCTGGCCGCCCGCACGCTCGGCCGCGACCGTACCCACGAACAGCAGCTGGCCAATGCCGCCCTCGGCCTCACCGGCGAGGCCGGCGAGACCGCCGAGATCATCAAGAAGCACCTCTTTCACGCCACGCCGCTCGATCAGGATGCGCTCGTGAAGGAACTCGGCGACTGCCTCTGGTACATCGCCGCCTTTGCCACGAACCTCGGTCTCTCCATGGACGACATCGCCCAGCGCAACATCGACAAACTGCGCAAGCGATATCCGGACGGGTTCTCGGCGGAGCGCAGCCGGAATAGAACGGAGTAGCGTATATGTGGGGCGCACACGTGTTGCGCATACATGCTGCGCATACGTACCGCGGGCACCGCGACACGTCTGCGCTCTACGTCTGCGCCCCACGTATGCGCGCCACGTATGCGCGCCACGTGTGCGCAACTCGTATACGCCGTTCCCCGCTCACCCCTCCGCCCCCGGCAACTCCACACTCACCTGCGTCCCCGCTCCCGGCGTACTGGCGAGTCGGGTGTTGCCGCCGAGCGCGTTGATGGCGCCGTAGACCATCGAGAGCCCCAGGCCAGAGCCGCGACCGGGGCCCTTGGTCGTGAAGAACGGATCAATGGCCCGCGCGAGCACGTCCGCGGGCATACCGCAGCCCGTGTCGCTGATCACGAGGCGCACGCCGGGGCGGGCGTCGGGGGCGATGCGGATGCTGCTCGTGGAAATGGAGATCAGCCCCGGTCCCCCGCTCTCGCGGATGGCGTCGCGGGCGTTGAGCACCAGTTCGGCGAGGATGTGCTGCAGCTGGTCACGCCCCGCGAACACGCGCGGGATCGTGGGGCAGAGGCGTTGCTGCCAGGTGATATCGCGCCCGAGCGCGGGGCGGAGCATGGCGTCGGCCTGCGCAATCACCTCGTTGAGATCGAGCGCTTCGCGCGCCACGATCTTGCGGCCGGTGAAGGCGAGCAACTGCGCCACGAGCGCGACGGCACGGTCGGTGGCGGTAAGCACGTTCGTGAGGTCGGCGCTGATGCGCGCGCCCCCGGCCAGTTCGTCCGCGTCCTGCTGGGCGAACACGACGTTGCCGCGGATGATGGCGAGCAGATTGTTGAACTCGTGCGCAACGCCGGCCGCCATCTGCCCGACGGCCTGCATCTTCTGCGCATGTGCCGACGCGACGACGGCGGTCAGGGCCGCTTCGGCCTCCTCCTGCGCCGTGCGCAACTGCCGCTCGTACTGTTCGCGTTCGCGCACGTTGAGCAGCGCCATCTCAATGGGCGCGCGCCCCGCACGCTGGATCGCGTTCATGACGACCGGAATGGTCGTGCCATCCACATGGCGCAACGTGAGAAATGCGCCGTCGATGCTGCGCCCCAGCGCGAGCACCGGGCGTAGCTGCGTTTCGAAGAGCAACTGGCTGGGCGCCGTGAGCAGGTCGGGGAGCGCCGCTGGTGGCGGTCCCTCCTCGCGCCCCACCCACTGCTGCAAGGTGGCGTTGATCGCGAGGATCTGGCCGTTAAGGGCGCAGGAGAGCAAGCCGCAGGGCGCCTGCTGCCACGCCAGATCGGTCGTCGCCGGCGTCTCGGCGGATGGCGCGCCAACGGTCGTGGATTCCGCCAGGCGCCGATCGCGAAAGAGGCTGAGCGGCATGGGGCTATCCTGCCGCGGCGAGATCGAGCAGCGGCGCACCGGCCGGGCTGTCGAGGTAGGCGCGGATGGCCGCGATCGTCTCCGCCGGTTCGGTGAGCTGCGGGCAGTGCCCCGTGGCCGCCATCGCATGATAGGTGCTCTGCGGCAGATGCCGTGCGAGCCAATGCCCCACGGCTTCGGGGGCGATGGCGTCGTCGGCGCATTGCAGGATGAGCGACGGCACGGGCACGAGTGGGACGTCATCGCGATGATCGGAGAGGAAGGTCACCTCGGCGAAGCGTCGCGCGATGACGGGATCGGTGGCACAGAAGCGCGCTTCCAGCTCCGCCGCGTGCTCCGGCCGATCCAGATTGCCCACGACCAGAGGCGCCAGCGCCTGCGCCCAGCCGCGATAGTTCTGCTCCATCATGTCGAGGAGCCCCACGATGTCCGCGCGCGACATGCCGCCGGCGTACGTGGGCGGATCATTCAGATAGCAGGGCGACGGCCCTACGTGCACCAGCCGCGCAAAGCGCGACGGGCGCCGCGCCGCGGCGAGCATGCCGATCGTGGCCGCCACCGAGTGGCCGACGAACACCGCGCTCCGCGCGCCGACCGCCTCGAGTACCTCGAGCAGATCGGTCGCATAGCCCTGGAGCGTGCCGTACCGCGCCGGGTCGTACGCGCGCACATCGGAGCCACCGGCGCCGACGAAATCGAAGCGCACCACGCGGTGCGTGGGCTCAAAGGCGGGCGCCACGAAGCGCCACATCGCCTGATCACATCCGAAGCCGTGTCCGAAGACGAGCACGGGCTCGCCGCTGCCGGACACGCGGACGTTGTTGCGGAAGAGAATCGACATGCACCACACCAGCCGAAACCACGGGAACGCAACCCCGGGCCATCGTCGGTCCGAATGCCGCCGACACCACTCGTCCGCGCATCGCGCGCCAGGCGCGACGCGGCCTACGTCAGGAACGAACGGCCGTCATAGGGAGTATCGGCCGCCACGCCAAGAAGCTGCAGTGCGCTGGGCACGACATCCGTCGTTCGTTGTGGCAGTTGTGCCGGTGGTGTATCGATGAGGAGCGGCACGAGCATCTGATCCCGCAGGAGCGCGCCGTGGGTCGATACGTGTTCCACCGGTTCAAAACGCGCCCGGAGGTCCCAGTCCGGCGCCGCCGACACGATGCAATCCCCGGCGCGCGACGAAATCGCCAGCCAGCTCAATTGCACCACGGCGTCGGGATACGGTGAGGCTTGCGTCACCTCCCATGCGGCCTGGAGGTCGAGCCGGTCGTGCCGCCCGCCGAGGCAGAGCGGATCGCCACTGGTGGGCTCATACGTCCAGCGCGTCGTGGCGCGGTCGCCGTGTCCGTCTTCATGCAGATGGACATGCGCCGAGCCCCGCGTGGCATGGCGCACCTCGACATCATGGGCACTGTGGGCGACCATCAGCAGATCCACCGACGCGCGCTGCAGCAGCCGGTCGGCGAGCCCGGACCAGCGCGGGGCCAGTTCCCCCCACCAGCGCCGCGTGCGCTCGGCGGGCGCGAGATACAGGTGCGCCATGGCATTGCCGCCCACCATGAGCGCCACGTCGGGGCGTCGCGTCCCAAGCTGCGGATGCGCCAGCACGCGCAATCCTTCCCGCTCGAGCCAGCCGTGCAGGTCGTCGTGCTGCGAGACCGGCGCATGGCCGTGATCCCCGACCACCCACACATGCAATGCGTCGCCCCAGCCGTCCCGCTCGGCGAGGGCGAACGCCTGCGCGGCCGCGGCGTCGACATCGCCGATCGCACTACGCACCGCCGCCGAGCGACAGCCGAACTTGTGCGCGAACTTGTCGGGGCTGGTAATCGCCAGCACCGAAAAGCGTGGACGCACGCGGGCGAACCGCTTGAGGAAGCTGGCACTCGCTTCGCGCTCCACGCGCTGCCACCCGTGCAGATCGCCGCGGAAGTGGGCGGGCGAGGCGCGGCACATCCAGTAGACGGAGCGACCAATGCGGCCGTGCGTCGCGCCGCGGCCGATCATGCTCATCCCGGCCAGCGAGGGCGTGGCCAGCTCGAGCAGGGTCGGGGCGGTGGCCGTGACGTCCCCGTCGATGTGCCAGATGTCGATACCCGCGTAGCTGCGCGCCTGGTACGGCGACCAGCGGAGCGAGCGCGCGCGGTCGTACCAGCGGAGTCCGGGGAGCCCGACGTTGGCCGGGTGCCGCCCCATGAGGAACGGGACGTAGGCCGGGCCGGTGACTGACGGAAACGAGGACGACACCGCGTGCAGCCCACCGCGCTCCCGCAGGCGCTGCAGGGTGGGCGTGTTGCCGGCGTCCATCTCTTCCTGCATCACGTCGGGGCGTACCCCGTCGGCCACGATCAGCAGGAGCCGACGGTGCAGTGACTGCGCCTCGGTGATATCATGCGGGGACTCAGGCGACACGGGCGCGCGTCCTGACATGAGCCGCTCTCCGCCGTGTGCCACGCGTCGTCGTCGCTGTCCTGTCTCCCACCGTGTTCCTCATGGCGAAGTCCCGTCGCGCTCCCCGTACCGCTACCGGCAAGCAGGCCTCGCCCGTTACCCGGGCCGAAGCGGAGCACCAGTCGCTCGAAGGCCTCATTGAACGTACTCAGGAAGGCCATCGCAAGGCGGGGCGTGAGCCCGCCAGCGACAAGGGGATGATCTCGAGTGGCGCCCGTGTGGTGCGCCGCCGGATGGATCCCCGGAAGGTGGATCAGGCCATCCGTGACGTGCCAATGCTCACGGAAGACGAAAAGTTGCTGCAGATGCCGCGCGGCGAAGCGTCGGCCTTCACCCGTAGCGACCCGTGGCGCGTCATGCGCATCACGTCGGAGTTTGTGGAAGGGTTCGACGCGCTGGCCGATATCCAGAAAGGGGTCACGATCTTCGGGTCGGCGCGCACGGGGCCGGATGACCCCCAGTATCAGGCCGCGCGCGAGGTGGCCCGCTTGCTCGGGCAGCACGGTTTCTCGATCATCACCGGCGCGGGCCCCGGCATCATGGAAGCCGCCAACCGCGGCGCCAAGGAAGGCGGGGGGCATTCGGTCGGGTGCAACATCGAACTCCCCTTCGAACAGGGGGCCAACCCGTACGTCGATACGCTGGTGAATTTCCGCTACTTCTTCGTGCGGAAAACGATGTTCATCAAGTACTCGAACGCGTTCATCATCTTCCCGGGCGGGTTCGGGACGCTCGACGAGCTGTTCGAAGCGCTGACGCTCATTCAGACCGGGAAGATCTATCAGTTCCCCGTCATTCTCTTCGGGCGCCACTACTGGGCCGGTCTCGTGCGGTGGATCAGCTCGCGGCTGCTGGCCGAAGGGAAGATCTCGCCGGGCGATCTCGATCTGCTACTGATGACGGATGATCCGGCGGAGGCGGCGCAGGCGGTGATCGACGCGCACGCCGCGCAGACGGCGGCGCAAACGCTGCGCAACGACGGCTGACGCGCGCGGCTCAGTCGGCCGCGCGCTGCAGCAACGCGCGCACTTCGCGCAGCAGTTCTCGGCGCGTGAAGGGCTTGCCGAGGAACCGCGTGGGACCCGTCAGGTCCTTGTCGGTGAGCCCGCCTTCGACATAGCCGCTCATGAAGATGGCCGGCAACGCCGGCGCTTCGGCACGCAGGAGCTCCAGCATCCGGCGGCCGCCAAGCGTCGGCATCACCACGTCGCTGATCACGAGATCGATGCCTTGCCCGGCGGACGCGCACTCGCGCCAGCAGCGGAGCCCGTCCTGTCCGTTGGTAGCCACGAGGACGTCGTAGCCCGCATCGCGCAGAATACGCTGGGCAATCTGCCGCACGCCCTCTTCGTCCTCGACAAGTAGCACGGTCCCCGCGCCGGTGGCGGGCACCTCATCGGCGACCGACACCGGCTCCGTTGCTGCACCGCTGGCGAGCGGGAAGGCGATCGTGACCGTCGTGCCGACCCCCACCGCACTGTCGAGCCAGAGGCAGCCACCGTTGGCCTGCACGATCTCCTGCACGGTGGCGAGTCCGATGCCCGTCCCCTGGCCCTCGGCCTTGGTCGTGAAGAACGGCTCGCACGCCCGTGCGAGCGTATCGGCGTCCATACCGGCGCCGGTGTCCTGCACGATCACGCGGGCATGCGTGCCGCGCGTCACGCACTGCCCCTGGGCCGCGGGCGGCACGGGCTCCTGCGAGATCTCCGTGCGGATCGAGAGCCGCCCGCCGTCGGGCATCGCATCGCGAGCGTTCACCGAAAGGTTCACCAGCACCTGCTCCAGCTGACCCCCGTCGATCTCCACCGTACTCGTGCCGAGTCCGGTGTGCACCTCGAGGGCGATCTGCTCGCCAATCACACGGCGGAGCAATTGTTGCACGCCGCGCACGATCTGGTCCGGCTCCACCAGATGGCGTTGCAGGACTTCGCGACGGCTGAAGTGCAGCAGCTGCCGCGTGAGATCGGCCGCCCGCTGCACGGCCGCCCGCACTTCTTCGGCGTCGGCGTGCGCCTGGGTCGTGGGCGGTAGCTCGGCCAGCAGCAGCTCCGTATTGCCACCGATCACGGTGAGCAGGTTGTTGAAATCGTGCGCCACGCCGCCGGTGAGTCGCCCCATGGCTTCCATCTTCTGCGACTGCTGCAGCTGGCCCAGCAGCCCCGTCAGATGCGCGCGCTCGCGTTCGAGCTGCCGCATCAACCGGATCTGCTCCGCCTCGGCCGCCTGCAGTGCGGTGACATCGTGAAAGGACCAGAGGCGGCCGCGATGCCGTGGCGAGCGCACCGGGCGCGTATTGACCAGTAACGTGCGGCGTCGCGGGTGCAGCACATCCCACACCCAGTTCAGGCGCACGCCATCGCTGCTCGAAAAGAGCTGCTCCGCCTCCTGCTCCACATCGCGCGCGTTGCTCATGCGCTCGTGCAGCCCGCGCATGCCCTGGGCAATCGTGGCCGCCGGCACCACGCCGCTGGGAATGTCGAGCAACTCGCTGGCCGCTTCGTTCACGAGCGCGGTGCCGTGCTCCGCATCGGTCAGCACGATGCCTTCCTGAAGCGAGGCGAGGAGCACGTCGAGGCGAATGCGAGCGTGGCGATTGTCGCTGGCGGCTTCGACGAAGTCCAACTGCTCGCGCAGGGCGGCGGCGACGGTGCCCGGATCGTGCAGGACGTGCGCGGGCGGCTGATGGGGCTCTTGCCAGAGAACGTAGAGCGCGAGCTGGCCATCGCCCTGCATGGCGGGGGCGCTCACGCCCAGGGCACTGCCGCGGGCGCCCGCGAGCACCCAGCCGATGGGAGAGCGCTGGATGCGATCGGCATCGAGCAGCAACACGGGCTCGCGCTCCGGCCACAACGCCGGGTGCTCGAGGGTGAAGGGCTGGCTGGGGAGCTGTGGCGGATCGGCGAGCGCGAGCGCCGGATCGTGCCGATCGCTGTCGCGCACAAACAGCAGGACGTGATCGGCCGCGAGCAGGGTGCGCAGGTTGCGCAACGGCCACGATCCGGCACGCACCACGCGCCGTACAGTCATTCGAATCGCGTCCCGGGTAACCTGCGAACTGAGGAGGGTGCGGTGGCTGCCACGGGGCAGCCAGCGCGGATGCGCTCGTCGTCGGGCGCCACAACCATGCTCCCATGCATGGTGCCAAGACCGGCCCGGGGGAGCAATGGACTTTCCCTGACCCGGTCAGAAAAACTGGTACGAGCCGAACGGGAATCTTCGGACGCGGTTGTAGGGAAAAATACCGATTGATCAGATCGGGATTAGGTGGCTATACTCGATCACGTTAGTTGAGAGTCGTTCTCAAGAGAGATGATCGATATGCCCGTCCCCGTCCTATCACTCATGCTTGCGGCAGCCCTGCAGCAAGACACCACCACAGCGCCACGCGATTCGGCTGCCCGCCGAGCCGCTCCCGCGCGCCCCGCGGCCCAGGCGCTCGGGCGCGTGGAGGTACGCGCCGACGGGGCTCGTGCTGGCAGCTACCGGCCCGCGACCTCCCGCTCGAGCACCAAGACGCCCACGCCACTGCGCGAGATCCCGCAGGCGATTACCAGCTTCTCGGCGCCGCTGATGCGCGATCTCAACCTCACCAACCTGCAGCGGGCGGTCGAGTACGTCCCCGGCGTCGTCATGGGGCAGGGCGAGGGGCATCGCGATGCGCCCACGATTCGTGGCCAGAGCACGACGGCGGACTTTTTCGTAGATGGCGTGCGCGACGACGCCCAGTACTACCGTGACACGTACAACGTCGCGCAGCTGGACGCGCTCAAGGGGTCGAACGCGGCCATCTTCGGCCGCGGCGGCGGCGGCGGCGTCATCAACCGGGTCATGAAACAGGCGACGTTCACGCCGGTGCGGAACGGCCGGGTGGAGACGGCCAGCTGGAATCAACGACGCGTCACGCTTGATATCGGACAGGCGATTGCCCCCGGCACGGCCGCGCGACTTAATCTGCTGCATGAAGCGGGGAGCGGATTCCGCCGCGAGTTCGGCTACGACCGGAGCGGTATCAACCCCACCGTCGCCTTGCTCGTCGGCCCGGTGTTGCTGCAGGGAGGAGCGGAGCGATTCCTGGACCACCGCGTCGTGGATCGCGGCTTACCCAGTTGGAATGGACGGCCGTCGCCAATGGATGCCCGGCGGTTTGTCGGCGACCCGCGCTACAACACGTCACGCCTGACCGCGAACAGTGGCTACCTCATGGCGACGTGGAGCGTCCGACCGGGCCTCGAGATCCGATCGCACACGCGTGGCGCGCACTACGACAAGTTCTACCAGAACACCTTTGCAAGCAGCGCGCTCAACGCGGCCGGCACGCAATTCACGCTCGGCGGGTACAACACCGCCAACGATCGCCACAATCGCTTTCAGCAGACCGACGTGATCTGGCAGGCCGCGCGTGGTGGCTTGCAGCACACGTTGCTCCTCGGCGCGGAGCTCAGTGCACAGCGCACCGCGAACCGTCGCGAAACGGCCTACTTCAACAACGCCAGCACGACGTTTGCCGCCTCTCCGCTCACCCCCACGGTGACGGTCCCGGTGACGTTTCGCCAAAGTGCGACTGACGCCGACAATGTGACCGAGGCGCGCGTCGCGGCCGTGTACGCGCAGGAGCAGCTGCGCGTGGGGCGTCATGTCAGCGTACTCGGCGGCGTGCGTCACGATCGCTTCACGTCGCAGCTGCGCGATCGGCGCAGTGGGGCGATGTTCTCGCGGACGGATCACCTGTTGGCGCCGCGCGGGGCGCTGGTGCTGACGCCGGATTCCTCGCTGTCGTTCTACGGGGCGTGGTCGATGGCGTACCTGCCGAGCAGCGGCGATCAGTTCAGCGCGCTGACCGCCAGCACGGCGACGCTCGCCCCGGAGGCCTTTCGCAATCGGGAAGCGGGCGTAAAGTGGGCTGCCGCGCGTGGGCTCGACGTCACCGCCGCGTGGTTCATCCTCGATCGCTCCAACACGACCGCACCGGACCCGCTCGATCCGACACGGCTGGTGCAGACGGGGCGTCAGCAGAGCCGCGGGGTGGAGCTTGGGCTGCAGGGGGCGGTAACGGCGCGCTGGGATGTCATGGGCGGCGTGGCGGTGCAGCGCGCTCGCGTGGTAAGCCGCACGAGCAGTGCCGCAGCGGGCGCGAGTGTGCCGCTCGTGCCGCACACGACCGCGTCGCTCTGGAACAAGGTCCGCGTGACGCGCCGCACGGCCCTCTCGCTGGGGGTGGTGCATCAGGGCGACCGCTACGCGGCGATCGACAACACCGTGCGTCTGCCGCGGTTCACCCGCGTGGATGCGGGCCTGTTCCTGGGGCTCCCCCTCGGGCTCTCCACGCAGCTGCAGGTGGAGAACCTGCTCGATACCCGCTACGCCGCGACATCGAACGGCAACAACAACATCATGCCCGGGAGTGGGCGGGCGCTGCGGCTGAGCCTCTCCTACTGAGCGGCCACGCGCCGGCACGGCCCGTCGCACGCCGGTTGCCCCCTCGGCCCGCCTTCTGCACATTTCTCCTGTCCGCGCGCCCGGCCCCCCCGCCGGGCGCTCGCGTTTTTTTCTGGCCGGTACCCCGCATGTTTCAGGATCTGATCGCCAAGATGGCCCGCGAGGTTGAGACGCTGCAGTTCGAGCTCAATGTCACGCTGCCCGCCGAAATCCGCAAAGCCGTGGAGCTCGGTGACCTCAAGGAAAACAGCGAGTACAAGGCCGCGCTCGAACGGCAGCAGTTCGTGCAGGCGCGCCTCGGGCAGCTCACGCAGCGCGTGACCAAGCTGGCCAATATCGACATCGCCCAAATCCCTGCCGACAAGGTGGGGCTCGGGTCGAAGGTCGTCGTGCAGGATGAGGCGACCAACAAGCGCGAAACGTACGAACTCGTGTTCGGTGATGCCGGCGAGCTCGACGACTCGCACGTGACGATGGGCTCGCCGATCGGGCGGGCGCTGCAGGGGAAGGGGGTGGGCGATCAGGCCATTCTCAAGCTGCCCACCAAGGTGCGCCGCCTGCAGATCGTCGAGCTGCAGACCATTCACGATCGCAACGCCGACGATCTCGTCTAAGGAGCGGTATGCATCGCGCTGAGTACGCGGCACGCGGGCCGATCCCGCAGGACGTCATCGCTTGCGTCGAGCGGCCCACACCCGCGCCCGGCGCTGGTGAGGTGCTGCTCGAATTGCTGGCGGCCCCGATCAATCCGTCAGACGTGCTGACGCTCACCGGACAGTATGGCATGCTGCCGCCACTGCCCGCCGTGGGAGGCAACGAAGGGGTCGCGCGCGTCGCCGCGCTTGGCGAGGGCGTCACCGGCGTGGCGGTGGGCGAGCAGGCGCTGATGCCTGTCGGCACCGGGACCTGGACGTCGCACAAAGTCGCGCCCGCGGCCGGGCTGATGCGCCTGCCGCCCGGTGGCGATCCGCAGCAGCTCGCCATGCTCACCGTGAACCCGCCCACGGCTTCGCTGCTCCTCTCGGAGTTCGTGCTGCTCGCCCCGGGCGACTGGGTCATTCAGAATGCCGCCAACAGCGGCGTGGGCGAGTATGTGATTCAGCTCGCGAAGCGTCGCGGCCTGCGCACGGTGAGCGTGGTGCGTCGCGACGACGCCATCGCGCCGCTCCAGGCGATCGGTGGCGATGTGGTGCTCGTGGACGGGCCGGATCTCGCCAAGCGCGTCGCCGATGCCACCGGGAAGGCCAAGATCCGCCTCGGGCTCGACGCCGTGGGCGGCAGCGCCACCGATCGCATCGCCCAAAGCGTAGCGGTGGGCGGCACGGTCGTGAACTACGGCGCGCTGAGCGGCGAGGCGTGCAAGATCGCGCCGGGCTCGTTCGTCTTCCGCGACATCACCCTCAAGGGCTTCTGGCTCGCGTGGTGGTTCCGGCAGGCCACGCCACAGGCGCAGCAGGCGCTCTTCGGAGAACTCGCGGGGCTCGTGCTGCGCGGTGAGCTCAAGACGCGCGTGCATCACGCCTATCCGCTCGCGCAGATCAAGGACGCCGTCGCCGCGGCGGCGACTGGCGGGCGCGACGGCAAGATTCTTCTGGTGCCGTGAACGAGATGAACTGATTGCATCCAAGGCATTCGAGCGATCCAAGGCAACCTGGCACCGCGGTGCTCAGGCGTCTTGGATCGCTCGGATGTCTCGGATGTGATCAGTGAAAAGGCCGTCCCGCCAAACTCACCCCGCCGTCAGCCCGCCATCGATGGCCAACGCATGCCCGTGCATGAAGGCGCTTGCCGGCGAGAACAGGTAGAGTACGGTCTCGGCGATCTCCTCGGCGGACGCAATTCGGCCGGCGGGGATGCGCTCCTCGAGCGCGGCGGCCGGCGTCCCGTTGTCGATCATGCGCTGCACCATCGGTGTCATCGTGAAGCCCGGGCAGAGCGCGTTGATGCGGACGCCTTTGCGCCCGTACTCCAGTGCGGCGGTGCGCGTGAGCCCCACCACGCCGTGCTTGCTGGCGGCGTAGGCCGCGTGGCGCGGGAAGCCGTTCAGGCCCGCGACGCTCGCGATGTTCACGATCACGCCACCGCCGGTCATGAGCATGGTGGGGATCTCGTGGCGCATGCTGCGATAGACGCCGGTGAGATTCACATCGATCACGATGTCCCACATCTCGGCTGGGTACTCCGCGGTTTTCTCCTGCACGCCGCCGATCCCTGCGGCGTTGAGCGCGAAGTCCAGGCGCCCATGCTTCTGCACCGTCGCGGCAATGGCCGCCGCCACCGAGGCATCGTGGCGCACGTCACAGGTCACGGCGGCGGCGCCGATCGCATCGGCCACTGCCACGGCGGCGTCGTACTGGACATCACCAAGCACGACGTGCGCGCCGCCGGCGGCGAGCGCGCGCGCTGCGGCGGCGCCGATGCCCGAGGCGCCACCGGTGATGAAGGCGACTTTGTCGGCGAAGGGCTGCGGCATGGTCAGAGGGAGTCGATGGTAAACAGGCGCGTCACGTCGGCCTCATAGGCGGCGAGCTGGTGGGCACGGTCGGCGTCGCTCCACCCCAGCGCGGTCTGCAGCAGCGGGGCGATGCGCGCGGCGGCGGCGCGACCGTGATCGCGCGTTTCGAACGCCACGTGCATGCGGCGAATCAACACATCGCTCAGGGTGCACGCCAGTTCACGCTCGGCGGCGTACATCACTTCGGCGAGCAGGTAGGGCAACTGTTCCGACAGCCGCGCGCTCAGCGCCGGGTCGCGCTGCGCGTAGCTCCACACCGAGCGCCACCGGCTGCCGTACGCGTGCACCAGACGCTCGGCCACGGCGGCGTCGTGCACCGTCTCCCGCGCCTCGCGCACGGCGTCAGGGACGGAGGCCAGGTCGCCCCCCGGCAGCGGTGTGGCATCGCTGGGGTCGGGGTCATGCAGCCGTGTGGCCGTCGTATCACCAAGCGCGCGCGAAGCGGCCTTGAACACGTCGGCCGCCATGGCGCGGTAGGTCGTGAGCTTGCCACCCGTCACCGAGATCAGGCCGTCAGCGCGTGTGGTGATGGCATGCTCGCGCGACGCCGCGTTGGCCGAGTGTTCGCCGGCGCGGGAGGCGGCGAGCGGGCGGATCCCGCACCAGGCGCAGATCACGTCGTCGGGAGTGAGCATCGCATGCGGAAACAGGCGATTCACCGACTGCAACAGGTAGGTGACGTCAGCCTCGGTGGCCCGGATCTCATCGGGGCCGTGATGGGCGGGGCGTTCGGTGGTGCCGATGATCGCGTGCGGACCCGCCGGAATGACGAACATCACGCGCCCATCGAGCGGGCTGACGAGGGTCACCGCGTCGCGATTGCCGAGCCGTTGGCGTGGCACCGCGAGGTGCGCACCTGCGGAGCCCATGACCTGCGGACCGCCCTGACTTGGCGAGCCCCCGGTCAACAGGGCGGTCGCATCACTCCACGGGCCAGTGGCGTTGATCACCACCCGCGCGCGCACGGCGAAGGCGTCGCCGGTGAGGCGATCCAGCGCCTCGACCCCCGCGAGGTGCTCCCCTTCACGAAGGGCGCCAGTGACGGTGCAGTGGTTCATCACGACGGCCCCTTCGTCGCGCGCGGCCAACGCCGTGGCGAGCGTGAGGCGCGTATCATCCGTGGCCGCATCCCAATAGCGCGCCCCACCTTCGAGCCCGTCGCGCGCCAGCGCCGGTTCGTGCTCGAGCACGGCCGCCGCGTTCAGCCCCTCGTGCGCATGCACATTGCGGAAGAGCGCGAGCGCGTCGTACAGCAGCAGTCCGGCGCGCACCTTCCACTGGGGGACGCGGGCGCCCGCATAGACCGGCCACGTGAAGGCGAGCGGGCGGACCAGATGCGGTGCCAGCTGAAGCAACAGGCGCCGCTCCCGACTCGATTCGAACACCAGCCCGAGATGGCCGTGTTCGAGATAGCGGACGCCACCGTGAACAAGCCGGGAGGAACGGCTCGAGGTGCCGCTCGCAAAATCGTCGCGCTCGAGCAGCGCCGTCCGGAGGCCGGCCAGCGCGGCCTCCCGGGCCACGCCGGCGCCGGCGATGCCGCCGCCAATGACGAGGACGTCAAAGGGTGTGCGACTGAGGGCGAGCAGGGCTTCCTGGCGGGCGGCAACGGCGGGACGCATACCGCACATTGCGCCGCGGCACCGAGTGCCGCCAGTCGGCCCGCTGGTTAGCTTGGGCGCATGCCCACCTTTGGTAACGGGCGGCGCGTGGCCATTGTGGCCGGCGTCCGCACGCCGTTCGCCCGCTCGGGGACGGCGCTCAAGGAGTACACGGCCATCGATCTTGGCCGCCTGGCGGTGAGTGAGCTGGTGCAGCGCACGAGCCTCGACGGGGCGACGGTCGATCTGCTCACCTTCGGTACTGTGGTGCAGTCGGTCCTCGCGCCGAATATCGCGCGCGAAGTGGCGCTGCTGCCGCACTTCCCCAAGACGGTGCAGGCCTACACCGTCGGGCGCGCGTGCGCGTCGGCGAATCAGGCCATTACCGATGCGGCGGATCAGATCGCGCTCGGTCACGCCGACGTCGCCATCGCCGGTGGCAGCGAGTCGCTCACGCAGGTACCCATTCTGCATTCCCGCGGGATGAGCGATATCCTCGTCGCCGCGTCCAAGGCCAAGAGCCTGTCGCAGCGGCTAGCGACGCTGGCGCGCATCCGTCCGAAGGACTTCGTGCCGATCACGCCGGCCATCGCCGAGCCCAGTACCGGCGAGTCGATGGGGCAGAGCGCCGACAAGATGGCCAAGCTCAATGGCATCGCGCGCGAGGCGCAGGACCGTTTTGCCCTTCGCTCCCATCAGCGGGCGGCGGCCGGGCTCGCCGACGGGCGACTGACGGCGGAGATCGTACCGGTTCCGGTGCCGCCCGCGTACACCGAGATGCTCGCGACCGACAACGGCGTGCGACGGGACTCCACCTACGAACAGCTCGCCGCGCTCAAGCCGGTGTTCGACCGGCAGTACGGCACGGTGACGGCGGGGAATGCGAGCCCGCTCACGGATGGCGCGAGCGCGGTGCTGCTCATGAGCGAGGAGCGCGCCAAGGCGTTGGGGTACACACCGCTGGCGTATATCCGCAGTTATGCCTACGCGGCGGTCGATCCAGGCGAGCAGCTGCTGCAGGCGCCAGTGCTGGCGGCGCCGGTGGCACTCAAGCGCGCCGGCCTGTCGTTGCGCGATCTCGACCTGGTGGACATGCACGAAGCATTCGCCGCGCAGGTGCTCAGCAACCTGCAGGGTCTGGCCTCGAAGGCGTGGGCCGAGCGCGCGGGATTCAGCGAACCGGTGGGGGAGGTGGACCCGGAGAAGCTCAACGTGCTGGGGGGATCTCTGTCGATCGGTCATCCCTTTGGCGCGACCGGCGCGCGCATCGTGACCACGTTGTGCAACGAACTGGTGCGGCGCGGCGGGCAGTTCGGCATGCTGACGGTGTGTGCCGCGGGTGGCATGGGGCACGCCATGATCGTGGAGCGCGCATGAGCGACGTGACCGGCACGGTGCTGCTGGACGACAGCACCACGGGGATCACGCTGTTCGCCACCGATGGCGTGGCCGTGCTTCGGTATGACCAGCCCGCGTCGCCGGTGAACACGCTCAACACGCGCGTCGCGCCGATCATCGAGCAGATCCTGGCGCGGGTGCAGGGCGACAGCAATCTGCTTGGGCTCGTACTGCTCAGCGCGAAGAAGGACACGTGGATCGCTGGCGCCGATATCGACGAGCTGGCGAAGGTAACGAGCGCGGCGCAGGGCGAGGCGCTGTCGCGCGGCGGGCAGCAGCTGCTCGATCGCGTGGCGGCCTTCAGCAAGCCGGTGGTGGCCGCCATACACGGCGCGGCGCTGGGCGGCGGGCTCGAAGTGGCACTCGCGTGCACGTATCGCATCGCCACTGAGCATGCCAAGACGGTGCTCGCACTCCCCGAAGTGCAGCTGGGCCTCATTCCCGGCGCCGGCGGGACGCAGCGGCTGCCGCGGCTGGTCGGGCTGCAGGCCGCGCTCGACATGATCCTCACGGGCAAGAACATCCGCGCCCGGAAGGCCTGGCAGATGGGGCTCGTGCATGAACTGGTGCACCCCGCCATTCTGCAGGAGGTCGCGCTACGCCGCGTGCGCGAGCTCGCGCGAGGCGCCGCGCCGGCCGTACGCGAGCGTCCGCACACCGCCACGGCGATGTTGCTCGAAGAGAACGCCCTCGGTCGCAAGCTCGTGTTCCGCAAGGCGCGTGAGACGGTGCTCAAGAAGACGCGTGGGCACTATCCGGCGCCGCTTGCGGCCCTCGACGTGGTGCAGCTGGGCTACACGGAGGGTATGGAAGCCGGCTTGCTTGCCGAGGCGGCGCAGTTTGGGCAGCTCACCGTGTCGCCGCAGTGCCGGCAACTGGCGTATCTGTTCTTCGCGACCACCGCGCTCAAGAAGGACTCGGGTCTCGCCGCCGATGTGAAGGGGGCGCCGCGCCCGGTCCGCAAGATCGGCATTCTCGGGGCGGGCTTCATGGGGGCGGGCATTGCCAGCGTGGCCGTGCAGGCCGGCACGCTCGTGCGCCTCAAGGATGCATCGGTGGAACGCGTCGCGGCCGGCTACAAGGCGGTGCGCGACGTGGTGCGCGAGAAGCTCAAGCGGAAGCGCCTGACCCGGCTGCAGTTCGACGACACGATGGCGCTCGTGGGCCCCACCACCGACTACCGCGGCTTTGCGAACGCCGATCTGGTGATCGAGGCAGTCTTCGAGGATCTCGCGGTGAAACACACCGTGCTGCGCGAAGTGCAGGACGCGGCGCCGAACGCGATCTTTGCGTCGAACACCAGCACGATCCCCATTCGTGACATCGCGAAGGCGGCCGCGCACCCCGAGCGGGTCATCGGCATGCATTTCTTTTCGCCGGTGCACAAGATGCCCCTGCTCGAAGTCATCGTGACCCCCGAGACGAGCGCCGAGACCACGGCCACCGCCGTGGCGTACGGCAAGCAGATCGGGAAGACGGTGATCGTGGTGCAGGACGGGGCGGGCTTCTACGTGAACCGCATTCTGACGCCGTATCTGAACGAAGCGGGGCGCCTGCTCGATCAGGGGGCCTCGGTGGACGCCATCGACGAGGCGATGGTCCGGTTCGGATTCCCGGTCGGGCCGTTCACGCTGCTGGATGAAGTGGGGCTCGATATCGCCGGCAAGAGCGGGCCGATCATGGCCGCCGCCTTCGGCGATCGCCTGCAGGCGCCCGCGGCCCTGCGCAACGTCATCGAAGGCGGCCGCCTCGGTCGCAAGTCCAGGAAGGGCTTCTATCGCTACGACGACAGTGGCAAGCGCCTCGGGGTAGACGACGGCGTCTACGCGCTGACCGCTGCCGGTACGAG
The DNA here is from genome assembly GCA_019752115.1 of Gemmatimonadaceae bacterium. NCBI lineage: Bacteria > Pseudomonadati > Gemmatimonadota > Gemmatimonadia > Gemmatimonadales > Gemmatimonadaceae > Gemmatimonadaceae bacterium. Next base: position 80,009 of record JAIEMN010000027.1, on the reverse strand, counting down.
CCGCCTCACCGCGAGCCCGGAGGACATTCAGCGGCGGTGTGTGCTCCCGATGCTGAACGAGGCCGTCCGCTGTCTCGAGGATGGCATCATCCGGTCGCCGCGCGATGGCGATATCGGCGCCGTGTTCGGCATCGGCTTTCCGCCATTTCTGGGCGGGCCGTTCCGCTACCTCGACACCCTGGGTGCTCGAGATGTCGTGCGCCAACTCGAGGAGATCGAGGCCCGCCACCCCGGTCGCTTCACGCCCGCCCGGCTGCTCATGAACCACGCCGACAGCGGGCGCCCGTTTCACCCGTAGAATTCAGCAGCGGGGGACTCTTCCCCCTCCCCCCTCCCCCCTGTCTCCCGACCGCCGATCCCGCCATGCTCTCCCTCCATCCGCGCATTGCCGAAGTCGTCGCCGAGCTCGAATCCGCGCAGGCGCAGATGCACGCGGCCATCGCCGCCGTGCCGGCGAGCGCGCACACCGCGCGCCCGAACGCCGAGTCGTGGACCATCGCCGAAGTCATCGAGCACTTGATGATGCTCGAAGACAGCACCGGCCGGTTGATTGGCGGGATGCTCAAGCAGCTCGAGGGCACCACGGATAGCGAAACCGATCCAATTGGCCCCACGATGGCGCGCTTTCAGGTCGAGAAGCCGCTCCGGAAGCTCGCCGCGCCCGATATGGTCAAGCCCACCGGGGTGCCGATGGCCGATGCGCTGGCCAGACAGAGCGCGTCGCGGGAGCGGCTGATCAGTTCGCTCAAGGCCGGGTCGGGGCGCGCGCTCAACACCAAGACGTACCCGCACCCCTTCCTGGGCGAATTGAACGGGTATCAGTGGGCCCTGCTCGTGGCGCAGCATCAGCGGCGCCATCTCGTGCAGATCGACGCCATCGCGGCGGCGGTCGCGTGAGGCATGGGCCTGGCCGGGGGCGAAGGGGGCCGGACGCGGGGCGGAAAGCTCCCGTGGCAAGGGTCGTCCGTTAGCTTTCCCCCATGCTCCGGTCTTCCCTGCTGTATCTCTCGCGCCAGCAGCGCATTTTCAGTCTGATCAAGAACGTCGGCTTCGCGCGGAAGATGGCGTCCCGCTTCGTGGCCGGCGAAACCATTGCCACCGCGCTCGACGCGGTGGCGCAGCTCAACGCCAAAGGCATCTCGGCCTCGCTCGATCTGCTCGGCGAAAGCGTGCACAGCGAAGCCGAGGCCCGCGCCACCGGCCGCCACTATCTCGAGATCCTCGACCGCATCGCCGAGCGCAAGCTCAATGCGAATGTCTCGGTCAAACTCACGGCGCTGGGGCAGGACATTTCCGATGACCTGGGCGTCGAGGTCGTGCGCGAGGTGATTGGCCGGGCGAAGCAGTACGACAGCTTTGTCCGTCTCGACATGGAGTCGAGCGCCTACACCGATCGCACCCTCGACACCTTCGAGCAGAAGCTCTATCCGGGGCACGAGAACAACGTCGGCGTCGTGCTGCAGAGCTCCCTGCGCCGCACGCTCGACGACGTGGCCCGTGCCAACCGGCTCCAGTGCCGCGTGCGCATCTGCAAGGGCGCCTATCTCGAGCCGCCCACGGTGGCGTTCCCCGACAAGGCCGACGTGGACAAGAACTACGTCGCCGCCATGCACCAGCTCATGGAGCACGGGCGCTACCCCGGCATCGCTACGCATGACGAGGCGATCATCGCCGAAGCCAAGCGATTCGCGAAGGAGAAGGGGATCAGCCCCGATCGCTTCGAGTTCCAGATGCTCTACGGCGTCCGGCGTGACCTGCAGGAACAGATCGTGCGCGAGGGGTACCGCATGCGCGTGTATGTGCCCTTCGGGAGCCAGTGGTACCCGTACCTGATGCGCCGCCTGGCCGAACGTCCCGCGAACATTGCGTTCATGGCCGGTAACATTGTGAAGGAGAGTTTCCGTCGCTGAGGTCCATCTGAGCGGCCACGCTGGCCACCACCTCCCGCCCGATCACGACGCGGGAGATGAACGCACCTTGGGCGGCTACATGGCCGTCCACAAGCGTCCCGCTGCCTTCGAAGGCGCCGATGGCGCGTCGTATTCGGCGGACATCCTCACCGATACCACCGGCGATCGTTCGGCGCCGTGGGGCGCGTACCTGTTCTTCGTGCGCTGGGGCGCCGGTGAGCCGGAAGTCACCGGCCATCTCGAAACGGGCTTTCTGGTGACGGGCGCGAGTGAAGGCGTCGTGCGCCACCAACTCGGCGCGATGCGGTTGGAAGTGGTGAAGGCCACGCTCGACGGCCTGATTCGCGGTCGCGGCGAGGGGAGCACATGACCGCCGTCGTGTTCCCCATGCCCGATGGCGAGATCGTTGTCGATGGCGTCGTCATTCAGGGGACCGGGGGCGTGTGGGACGTGCGCACCGATTCCGGCGCGGTGGTGCAGGCCTCCATGCGCGGCCGGCTCAAGCGAGAAGACCAGGGCATCCTCAAGCTCGCGGTGGGTGATCGCGTCACCATGACGGTCGACCCGAACGAAACCGTGGGGTGCACGATCACCACCATCCACGAGCGGCATGGCAAGCTGTCACGGCGAGCGCCCGGCGGTGCCCGCGGCGAGCGCGTCGTGGTGGCGAATCTCGATCAGGTGCTGGTGGTGTTCGCCGCGGCGCGTCCCGATCCGCATCCGCGCATGCTCGACCGCTTCCTCGTGATCGCCGAAGCGAACGATCTCGCCGCGCGCATCGTGGTGAACAAGTGCGATCTGGTAAGCGAGCAGACCTCGCACGCCTGGTTCGCCGATCATGCGGCGGCCGGCTACCCGGTGCACTACACCAGCGTGAAGACGGGCGAGGGGCTCGATGCGCTGCGCGCCGAGCTGCAGGGGCGGTGCAGTGCGTTGAGTGGTCCCTCCGGCGTGGGGAAGAGCTCGCTCATGAATCATCTCTTCCCGGGGCTCGATCTCCGCACGGCGGAGGTGAGCGACAGCGTCAACAAGGGGCGCCATACCACGGTGGGCGCGGTGCTGCATCCGCTCCCGGGAGGCGGCTTCATTGCCGACACGCCGGGGCTGCGCGAGGTGGGCCTCTGGGGTATTCACGCCGACGATGTGGCGCACTGCTTTCCGGAGTTCCGGCCGCTCATGAACACCTGCCGCTTTGCCGACTGCACGCATCGCGTGGAGCCCGGGTGTGCCATTCTGGACGCGGTCGAGTCCGGAACGGTCTCCCGCGCACGGCACGAGAGCTACCGCAAGCTGCGCGAGGAGCTGTCGGCGTAACTCGCAGGAACCGCCTGCCGGGGCGAGCGATTGGCTCCGCATGACGGCTCCTCTTGTTCTCATCGTGGGCGCGACCGGCGGCATCGGTCAGGCGCTCGCGCAGCAGCTCCACGCGGCCCAGGTGCCGCTCTTTCTTGCCGCGCGTCGCGCCGATCCCCTGGCGACGCTCGGTGCCGAACTCAGTGCGCCGACGCTCGTGACCGATGCCACCGACTGGGCGCAGATCGATGCCCTCGTGGACGCCGCCGCCGCGCACGCCGCGGCGCAGGGCACGACGCTCGGCGCCATCGTGAATACCGCGGGCTCGCTGCTGCTCAAGCCGGCGCATCTCACGCGCGCCGAGGAGTATGCGCAGGTCATCGCGCAGAATCTCACGACGGCGTTCGGTGTGGTGCGGGCCGCGGCGCGGGTGATGACCGGCGGCGGCAGCGTGGTGCTCTGCAGCACCGCGGCGGTTCGCATCGGGCTCGCCAATCACGAGGCGATCGCCGCCGCGAAGGGCGGGGTGGAGGGGCTGGTGCGTTCGGCGGCCGCGACATATGCGCCGCGCGGGCTGCGCGTGAATGCGGTCGCGCCCGGACTCGTTGACTCGCCGCTCACGGCGCGCATCACGGGCTCGGCGCCGGCGCTCGCGGCCTCGCAGGCGATGCATGCCCTGGGGCGCGTGGGGACGCCTCGCGAGGTGGCGTCGCTCGTGGCGTGGTTGACCGGTCCGGATGCGCAGTGGGTGACCGGTCAGGTCTTCGGTATTGATGGCGGGTTGGGGAGCGTGCGGAGCAAGTAGCGCCGCACGCATCCCCCGGGATCGACTTACCAGCTCTTCAGGTCGCCCCACGTGCTCCAGCGGAGCGCGTTGGTCTGAAAGAGATCGGCGAGCTTCTTGACCTGCGCCGCCTTGGCGGCCAGCACGGCTTCTTCGTCGGGCGTGAACTTGCCTTCCGATCCCTTTGCGATCGATGGATTGGCCTGCGCCATCGCCCACAGCGCCGCCCGTTCACGGACCATGCCGAACTCCTGATACGACATGACCTTCTTGGCGGCCGGCCCGGGGTCGAAGGACCCGTTGTTGTCGCTGTCGTCCGATCCGGCACGCGGGTTCTTCTCGGCGGCGGCCTGCGCCTCGATCATGGCCGCTGGCATGTACGGATAGGTGCAGTTCGCTCCGATCGTCATGATGCCCTGCATCATCGTGAGCACCATCGACGTGTCGCGCAGCGCAATGGCGTTCTTGAAGTCGTCCTTCGCCATCGCCGCCTGCGAGCGCTTGTTCACGGCCTCGAGCTGCTTGGTGAGGGCGTCGACGCGCGCCTGCCGCTTCTCGTCCATGCTCATGGCCATCGGATTGAACATCTTGGTCGCGCGCTGCAGGCAGGCCTCGGCCGCCTCCTTCTTGGCGGTGTACTCGGCTTCCGCCTTCCGACCGGCTGCCAGCTTCTCCGCATCGGCGACGAGCGGTTGCAGGCTGGCGAGCAGCACATCGAGTCGCTCGGTGGTGATGGAGTAGTCGGCCTTCTTGGTTGGCGCACTGGCCTTGGCGGCCGCCGCGGCCGGTGATCCGGCGGCCGGCTTCGTCGTTTCCGGCTCGCTCCCCTACGCCTTGGCCTTGGCCGCTTCCTTGATGGCATCGGCGCCGAGCTTCTTGAGCTTGCCCAGCTGCGCGTGCGCGGGCGTGGCGGTGGCACTCAGGGCCGCGCCGGCGAGCAGCGCAGCGGTCATCAGTCGGGAACGGCGCATTGGGCACTCCGGCGTGGGCAGACGGTGAAACGGACTGTCACTAATCAACCAGTCGTGACGCTATCGGCAAGCGGCCCGCGCCGGACGGGTCGGATGACCGGGGCGCGGTGGGCGGCCTCGCCGATCGTGGCTCAGCGGACGCGGCCCACGAGCGCCAAGGGGACGGCGCGAAGCCCGGGCCACCGCTGCTCGGTCGTACCGTCGCGCACGAGGAGCTGCGCCGAGAGGCCGCCGTCGAGCATGAGCGCGTCCACGGCGCCCAATCGTCTGGCGACCTCGGCCATTTCGGGTGTCGTCGGACCGATCGGCACCCGTTCCATGCCGGGGGCCATGCGGCTCCCGGTGCCGGCAAAGCGAGACATCACGATCACGACCGTGCCGTCGGTTCGCACGCCCACCACGAGACGTGCATCGCGGTGCGTGAGGTCGAGCGCATCGCCGCCGCACACCGCGGGTAGTGGGGCGCCACCCGCGAGCAGTTGGGGATACGACTGCACGGCCTCACGCCAGCGCGCATCCTGCCGCGCCGCGGCGAGCTGCGCGGCCGGGAGAATCGCCACGCGACCGGTGGTGTCCACCACGAGCGCGCCCGCGAGGGTGCCGCTCCCCGGCGCCTGTTGGTCGCGACCGTTATGTCGCACCCACCCCCACGGGCCATCATCGGTGAACTGCCCCGCATTGAGTGCGAGGGCCACATCGGTCGGGGCCACGTCGATGTTCCACGGCGCGAGCGCGTCGCCGCGGCGCGCGATGTCGAGCGACACGGCAACGCGTGCCGGATCGACCAGCACGACAATCAGCCGGTTGCGCACGCGCGTCGCGCCGAGCTCCACGGGCCACTCGGCCCAGCGCACGGCGGTGCCGCGCCAGCGCAGTGTGGGCGCAGCCGGTTTGGTGCGCGCCGTGCTGCAGGACACCGCGCGGATGGACGTCGCCTGCGCGCCCAGCTCGGGGGCGCCAGCCACGACCAGCGCACCCAGCAGCAGCGCGCGCCCACCCCTCACGGCGACAGGCGTCGCTTCACCCACATGCCGGCTTCCCGCCGGAATTGCACGCGATCGTGCAGCCGACTCGACCGCCCCTGCCAGAACTCGATTTCCTCCGGCACGACGCGGAAGCCGCCCCAATGATCGGGGAGCGGCACATGGCCGTCGGGCCCAAAGCGCTGCTCGTTGGCGGCGAGCTGCGCCTCGAGTACTTCACGGGACTCAAGCACACTGCTCTGCGCCGACGTCCACGCCCCAATGCGACTGCCACGCGGGCGCGACTGGAAGTACGCGTCGCTCTCGGCGCGACTCACGCGCTGCACTGCGCCGTTGATGCGCACCTGCCGCTCGAGTTCCGGCCAGAAGAAGCAGAGCGACGCGCACGGATTGTCGGCGAGCTCCTGACCCTTACGGCTGCGATAGTCGGTATAGAACACGAATCCGCGCGCATCCACGTCTTTGAGCAGCACCGTACGCGCGCTCGGGTAGGCATCGGGCGTGGCGGTGGCGAGCGTCATCGCATTCGGCTCGAGCACCTCGGCCTTCAGCGCGTCGTCGAACCAGCGCTGGAACTGGACAATGGGATCGTCGGCGACGTCGTGTTCGGAGAGGGACGCCTTCCGATAGTCGGTTCGGATATCGGCAATGCTCATGCGGAGAAATCTACCCCGGCACTTCGGAAGCCTGCACTCCGGAAGCTGGACATCGGGAGCTGGACATCGAGAACCGCGGTCCCCGGTGTTAAGCTCCCGCTGTCCAGCTTCCGCCGTACAGGCTTCCGCCGTCACCGCCCGCCAACCCATGCCCATCTCCCTCGAGCTGTACGCCGACCTGGTGTGTCCCTGGTGCTGGATCGGCGACCGCCGCCTCTTCACCGCGCTCGCGCAGGTCCGGACCGCGCACCCCGAGGAGACGTTCGAGGTCACGTGGCGTCCCTTCCAGCTCGACCCGACGATGCCGGCGGAGGGACGCGATTTCGACACGTTCGTGTCCGAGAAGTTCGGGGGACGTGCCGCGGCGGCGCCGATGTTTGCGCGCGTGACCGAGGCCGGCGCGCCCGATGGCATTCCGTTTCACTTCGAGCGCATCACGCGCTTTCCCAACACCGTGCGCGGGCACGCGCTGGTGCTGCACGCGCAGCAGTCGGGGCGCGATCCGTGGCCACTGGTGGAGGCGCTCTTTGCGGCGCACTTCGAGCTCGGCCAGGATACCGGTGACCTCGAGACGCTGGTCGGCATCGCCACCGCGCATGGCTTCACCGACGCCGACGCGCGCGAGGTGCTCACCAGCGGCCGTTACGATGTGGATGTGCAGCAGAGCCAAAACGAAGCGGCACGCCTCGGAATCCAGGGCGTGCCGTTCGTGGTGCTCGATGGGCGCTACGGCGTGAGCGGTGCGCAGCCGCTCCATGTCTTTGTCGAAGCGCTCACGCGCGTCGCCGCCGACAAGTAGTCTCGCACGTAGTCTCGCCCGTCATCTCGATCAGACTTCAACCAGCGGCAGCGGCGCGCGCGGGTAGGCGTCGGGCACGCCTTCCATCGGGTCGCCCGTGTACTCCTCGCCTTCGGGCGTTTCGAGCACAAAGCCGGCGTCTTCGATCATGCGCAGATCTTCGCGCGCCGTCTGCCCCTGCGTGGTGAGGTAGTCGCCCACGAAGATTGAGTTGGCGGGGTAGAGCCCCATCACCTGCATGCTGCGCAGGTGCACTTCGCGTCCACCAGAGATGCGGATTTCCTGCGTGGGGAGCAGGAAACGATAGAGGCAGAGCATGCGCAGGCAGCGGCGCGGATTGAGCGCGTTCTGCCCTTCGAAGCTCGTGCCGGGCACCGGGATCAGGAAGTTCACCGGTACGCTTTTCACGTCGAGCTCCCGGAGCGACAGCGCGAGATCGATCACATCGTCGTCGCTTTCGCCCATCCCCAGAATGCCGCCGCTGCACGTCTTCATGCCGGCCTTCTTCACGGCTTCCACGGTGTTCACGCGATCTTCGAACGTGTGCGTGGAGACGATCTCCGGCGTGTAGTTGGCCGACGTGTTGAGATTGTGGTTCACCGTCTCGACACCGGCCTCCTTGAGGCGCAGCACCTGCTCTTCATTCAGGAGCCCCAGGCAGGCGCAGATCTTGAGATCGTGCTTGGCGCGCACCGCCTTCACGGCGTCGAGCACCTTGCCGAACACCGTCTCGCCCGGCGCGCGCCCGCTGATCACCATGCACAGCGTCCCCGCCTTGAGCTGCGCCGCGCGATCGGCCGCCTCCATGATCTTGTCCTGCGCCATCATGGGGTACTTCTCGATCTCCGCCGCCGAAATCTTGCTCTGCGAGCAGTAGCCGCAGTCTTCGGGGCAGAGGCCGCTCTGGGCGTTGAGCAGGAAGTGCAGCCGCACCCGGTTCCCCCACGCCGCCCGCCGCACGCGATAGGCGGCGGCCAGCTGGTCGAGCAGTTCGCTGTCGGGCGCGTTCAACACCGCACGCGCTTCGTCACGGGTGAGGAGCTCTCCGGCGAGCGACTTGTCGGCGAGGGACTGCCAGTTCGGCTGAGACATGCGTGTGTGCTTCGGATGGGGTAGCGCGGGCTGCTGGATCGCTGAACAGCTGGTGCTCGCTTCGCTCGCGAGCAACGGGGGAACGGGGGGATCGCAGCGTTCCCGCTGCATCACCAATAAACCACCAAAAAGAATGAAAAAACACTCTTGAATTGTGGCTCTGCGCCGTGCCCCCTCCGTTCCCCCGTTGCTCGCGAACGAAGCGAGCACCAGCTGTTCCTACAGGCCGTCCGCCTGCACAATGCCAGTCGCCAGCACCGAATCGAGCCCCGCCCCCGCCGCCGCCACGGCCAGCGCCTCGAGGTCATCGCACCGGTCAATCCACGGAAAGCGATACAACGGCACCGACGGCACGAGCTGGCGCAGCGCGTCGTAGTTGGTCGCCTCGGCCAGCGACGCATCGCGCGGCGAGATCGAGGTGAGCACGACCCCCGCCACCGGAATGCCCACCGACTCGGCGGCGCGCAGCGTGAGCAGCACGTGGTTCAACACGCCCAACCGGTTTCCTGCCACGAGCAGCAGCTCGCACTCCCAGCGCGCGAAGAGGTCGAGGTAGTTCAGGGACGGCGTGATCGGCACCATGAGCCCACCCGCGCCTTCGACCAGCAACAGCTCGCGATCACGCTCCAGCACCAGGCGCGCACGTTCCAGCTCATCGAGTGAAATGGCCACCCCCGCGCGCTGCGCCGCGACCATCGGCGCCAGCGGTTCACGCAGCACGTAGGGTCGCACGTCCGTCAACGAATCCACCGATCCGCACGCCCGCCGCAAGCGCTCAGCATCACTCGCGAGTCCGTCCTCGCCAATCGGGCGCTCTTCGATGCCGCTTTCGAGCGGCTTCATGGCGCCCACGCGCATGCCGCGCTCGCGGGCCAGCGCGGCGAGCGCGCAGGCCACCACCGTCTTGCCGATGCCAGTGTCGGTCCCGGTGACGGCCAGGCGACGGACGCCGGTGAGCAGCTCAGTCATCGATCGGCCCACCCGGCGTGAGGGGGGCCGCACGTTCGCCGGAGAGGAAGCGCTGGAGCACGGTGTAGACCTGCTGGAGTTCGTCGTCGGTGGTGCAGTACGGAGGGAGACAGTAGGCCACGTTCCCGAGGGGGCGGATGAGGACCCCCTGCTCGAGCGAGAACGCCGCGAGTTCGCGGCCAATATCGCTCAGGTAGCCCGGTGCCGCGTCGAGCTCGACCGCGGCAACCGTACCCAGCTGTCGCACTGCTTTCACCCCGCTCGTGTCCGCGAGATCCGCGAGGTGCCGCGCCTGGGCTACCTCGATCCGGATGCGGTCGTCCTCGCTGGCTTCGTCGAAGAGCTCGAGGCTGGCCAGCGCCGCCGCACAGGCGATCGGATTGGCCGTGTACGAGTGCCCATGGAAGAAGGTCTTCCGCCGGTCCTCGCTCCGGAACGCGTCGAAAATGGCCTCGGTGGCCACGGTGGCGCCGAGCGTTAGCACGCCGCCGGTGATCCCCTTGGAGAGGCAGATCAGGTCCGGCTGCACATCCGCCCGGTCGCAGGCAAAGAGCGGCCCGGTACGCCCGAAGCCCGTCATCACCTCGTCGGCGATGAGATGCACCCCCGCGGCCCGCGTCCGTGCGCGGATGCCCTGGAGTACCGATTCGTCCCAGACCCGCATACCGCCGGCGCCCAGAATGAGCGGCTCCACGATTACCGCCGCCAGCTCGCTCCCGCGGTCGACAATGAGCGCATCGAGCGCCGCCAGCGTATCGCCCTCGCTGGGGTCGGGCAGGCGCGCCACCTCGAAGAGCAGCGGCTCGTACATCTGCGTGAACACGCCGCGCGCCCCGGCCGCCATCGCTCCGAAGGTATCGCCGTGATACGCGTGCTCGAGCGCCGCGACCAGCCGCCGCGGCGTGCCGGCGTTCGCAAAGCTCTGCACACTGAGCTTGATCGCGACTTCCACCGCCGTCGACCCGTTGTCGGAGAAGAACACGCGGTTCAACCCACGTGGCAGTCGCGACACCAGCGCACTCGCCAGCAGCGCCGCCGGCTCATGGGTGAAGCCGGCAAAGATCACCTGATCGAGCGTGCGCGCCTGCTCGGCGATCGCCTGCACGATCTCCGGGCGGCAGTGCCCGTGCGTGGTCACCCACCAGCTCGAGATCGCATCGAGAATGCGCGTGCCATCATCACGGTACAGCCAGCTCCCCTCGGCGCGCGCGATCGGCACCGGCATGGGGCTCTGGTAGTGCTGGGTATAGGGATGCCACACATGCGCGGCATCGTGCAGCAGGAGATTCTCGCTCATAACACCAGGGCAGGGCGCGCGCACGCGCCGACAAATCGAACGATCAGACGCGCGTCAGCACGTCCAGCACATTCACCGCGAGCGCATCCACCAGCTCCACCGGATGCACCGCACTCACCGAAATCCGCAGGCGCGACGTCCCCGGCGGCACCGTGGGCGGACGCACGCCGCCCACCAGGAAACCGCGCCGACGCAGTTCCGCCGTAGCGGCCATGGTTCGCACCGCGTCGCCCACCACCACCGGCACGATGTGCCCATCTTCGGGGCCGGTAATCGCCAGACCGCCGACAGCGAGCTTGGTGCGGAGGCGCCGCGCGCGATCGCGCACCGCGTCCCGCCGCCACCGCTCGACATCGGCAATGCGCAGCGCTTCCAGCGTCGCCGCGGCGAGGGCCGGCGGCGAACCGGTGGTGAAGATGAACGACCGCGCCTTGCTCACGAGATACTCCACGAGCTCCTTCGATCCACCGACATACGCGCCCGACGTGCCGAGCGCCTTGCCGAGCGTGCCGACGACGATGTCGACCTGCCCCTTCATGCCGAAGTGCTCGATGGTTCCCGAGCCCGTCTCGCCCAGCACGCCGGTGCCGTGCGCGTCGTCTACATACGTCCACGCGTTGTGCGTGCGGGCGATCGTCACCAGTCGGTCCAGCGGGCAGAAGTCGCCGTCCATGGAATAGACGCCTTCCACCACGATCAGCGCGCGGCGATAGCGGTGCCGCTCTTCGCGCAGCATGGCATCGAGCGCGTCGAGATCGTTGTGCGGAAACACGCGCACCGCCGCCCGCGCCAGGCGGCAGCCATCAATGAGCGACGCGTGATTGAGTTCGTCGCTGTAGATCACGTCGCCATGCTGCGCGAGCGCCGGAATGGCGCCCGTGTTCACCATGTATCCCGACGGGAACAGCAGGGTGAAGTCGCACCCCTTGAGGCGCGCCAGCGTGTGCTCGAGCGCTTCGTGAATGGGGAAGTTCCCCGAGATCAGGCGCGCGGCGCCAGCGCCCACGCCCTCGGCTTGCAGGACGGCCATCGCCGCCCGCGCCACACGCGGTTCGCTGGCCAGGCCGAGATAGTCGTTGCTCGCAAAATCGGAGACGCGCTCATTGCCCAGGAGCACGGTGCCGGCGCGGCGTTGCTGCACCTGGCGGAGCGAGCGCTTGAGGCCGGCCGCCTGCAGCGCACGCAGCTCCTCGTCGAGCGCGGCGTTCATGGTGCTCGGCGGCAGATGGAGTTTGGTCGACATCGCCACCGCCCTACAACAGCGCCTGCAGATCGGCGAGCAGCGTCTGCCACCCCGTCCCCGGGGGATACATCGCTACCAGCTGGCCCTTCCGATTGAGCAGGAAGGCCTGCGACGAATGGCCAATCAGCTTGGTCGTGTCGGCGCCGTGCATGTGCTGCATGTTGGCCATCGATGGCCCTGAGGGCATCGGCACCGGCATCGGCTGCTGGGTCTGCGCGTCATCGGGAATCACGGCGACGCCGAACGTCTTCACCATGCGCCACACCGTGGCCGTGTCTCCCGCGAGGCCGATGAACGACGGGTGATACCCCGCCGCGTACTGCTGCGCGATGGCCGGTGTGTCGCGTTCGGGGTCGATCGACACGAAGACGAAGCGGACCTTGGCTGTGTCGTCGCCAAGCTTGGCGTGCACGCGCTTCCAGTCGGCGAGCGTCGTGGGGCAGATGTCGGGGCAGTGCGTGTAGCCGAAGAACAGCACCGTGAGCTGATCCTTCGACGGGCCGGTGGAAAAGTGCGAGCCATCCGCGCGCGTGAACTCGTACGCGGGCAGATCGCGCGCCGGAGTGACCGCTTCCCCCTTGAGCTCCGGGGAGCAGGCGGCCGCGAGCGCGAGCGCTGCGGTGGCGAGCAACGTGAGGGCACGAGTCACGACGCACCTCCGGCACAACTGGCGCAGACGCCGTAGAGCACCACCTCGTGTGCTTCGAGCACAAACCCCGCCGGCGTCAGGTCGGCGAGGTCGCCCGGGCACCCCTGAATCTCGAACACGCGATCACACGAGCGGCAGCGGAAGTGGTGATGGTGGGCCGCGCCCGAGCGCTCATAGCGCGGCGCTTCGCCCGGGAGCTCCACCGGCACCAGCCACCCGCTTTCGACGAGCGAGTTGATCGTCCGGTAGACCGTCGCGATCCCCAGGCCGGCGACCTGCGCGCGCCCCGCTTCGAGCACTTCGGTGGGCCCCAGGGGCCGCGCCGTGCGCTCGAACACCTCGCGAATGGCATCGCGCTGCTTCGTGTTGCGTTCCATTCACCAAATATGGGTAGATTCCCGCGCATGACGCGACCGCCGTCGGAGCACTCGTCGCATTTTTCGTGGACGCGCTGGCTGATCGTCTCGCTGGTGGTGATCGCCGTGGCGCATGGGGCCGACCCGCTCGCGTGGCGGGCGCTGCGCATGCCCGACGTCTACGACAAGGATTGGGGGCGCCTGCTGCGCTCTCTGGGCTATCTGCCCACCTGGGGCGCGGTGGCGCTGGCGTACTGGCTGCAGCTGCGAGACCGACCGCCGGGCGGCCGCGTGGCGGCGTATCTGGCCCTCTCTCCCACGGTTGGCGGGATCGTGGCGGAAGTGGGAAAGATCCTGTCCCGCCGGCTGCGCCCCGACGACACCACCTTCGGCTACGCCTTTCGCCCCTACAGCGACCACTTCTGGTCCAACAAGGGGATGGGGCTGCCGAGCAGTCACACACTCGTGGCCTTCGCCGGCGCGGCGGCGCTCGCGCGGATCTTTCCGCGGGCCCGCTGGGTCTTTTACGGCCTGGCGGCCGGGTGTGGGCTGACGCGGGTCATGGCGAACGCCCACTTCCTGAGCGACACGGTCGTGGCGGCCTGCCTGGGGGTGGCCGTCGGGGAGCTGCTGGCGAGCCGACTCCGCGTTCCGGACCCGGGTGCCGGCGGGTTGGATCCTAGCTGATAATAGGTTAGCATAAGGCATGTCGTCCGCGCTGCTGTTGACCAGTCTTGGAGCCCTTGGCTCGGGCCCGCTACTGGCGCGGTCGGCGCGGACGCGTCCGCAGATGCTCGCCTTCATCGACGGCTTCGTGCTCGTCACGATCGGCGGGCTCGTGCTGCTCGACATCATCCCGCACGCGCTCGAGCACCGCGATGTCTTCGCGGCGCTGTTCATGGTGCTGGGCTTCGCGCTCCCCACCATCGCCGAGCGGCTCTTTCACTACGGCGTACAGCGGACGCACACGGCGGTCCTCACGCTCGCGATCATCGGCCTCGCCATCCATTCCGCGCTCGATGGCAGCGCCATCGCGCAGAGCGATGCCGATACCCAGAACCTCTTGGGCTACGGCGTGCTGCTGCATCAGCTGCCGGTGAGCCTGATGATCTGGTGGGTGCTGGGCGACCGTCCGAAGGTGTCGTGGCTGGTGCTGGCGGGTATGGCCATCGTAACCGTGCTCGGGTACCTCGCCGAGCCCACGATCTTTGCCGTGCTGCCGGAGCGCGCCGGCTTGTGGTTCGAGGGACTCGTGGGCGGATCGCTGCTGCACGTCATCGCGCATCCGGCGCACGATCATGAACACGACGCGCATGATGATGAGCGTCATGTCCATGCGCCTACTGCCGCGCACGATCACGATCACGATCACGGTCATGCGCATGACCATGCGCATGACCACGCGCATGACCACGCGTCGGCCGACGCGCACGGGCATTCACATGCACCCGCGCCGTGGCCCAATGGTGTGGGGGCGTTGCTGGGGATCGCGCTGCTCGTGCTGTTGTATTTGAGCAAGCGCGACGAAACCGGGGCCATCCCCATCCTCGAGACGTGGCGCACACTCTGGGGGCTTGCGCTCGATAGCGCCCCGGCGGTGCTGCTCGCCTATGTCGCTGCGGGGCTGGTGCACGCGTTCGTGCCGGTGGGGAGCCTGAGCTGGATGAGCCGCGGGTCGCGCCTGCGCCAGGGCGTGGCCGGCATGGCGGTGGGATTGCCGCTCCCCGTCTGTTCATGCGGCGTCGTGCCGCTGTACCAGCAGCTCATTCAGCAGGGCGCAAGCACCACCGCGGCAGTTGCCTTCCTCGTGGCGACGCCGGAGCTCGGCATTGACGCGATCATGCTCTCGATCCCGCTGCTGGGTACGCCGTTCGCCATCGTACGTGTAGTGGCCGCGGGCGCGGCGGCGCTTGGTGTAGCGATGGTGATGGGTGCGCGGATCACCAAGAAGCCGCGCGGCCTGCCGATGGCCGCGCCGGTCGTTGCGCGGACGTTGGGCGACCGGCTCACGCAGGCGGCGCGGTCAGGCTTTGGGGAAATGGTGGATCACACCGCGCCGTGGATTCTCGTGGGGCTGCTGCTGGCCGCCATGGCCGCTCCCATTCTGCAGGGCTCGTGGCTGGCCGCGCTGCCCCGGGGGCTCGATGTCGTGGTGTTCGCCATGATCGGCCTGCCGCTCTACATCTGCGCCAGCGCCTCCACGCCGCTGGTGGCCGTGCTGATCGCGGCGGGCGTATCCCCGGGCGCCGGTCTCGCGCTGCTGCTCACGGGGCCGGCGAGCAACGTGTCCACGATCGGTATTCTCACGCGCATGCACGGACGCGCCTTCGCGCTCGGCTTCACCGCCGCCATGATCGGCTTTGCCATCGCGCTCGGTGTGCTGGTGAATATCGCCCTGCCCACACTCGCCGCGTCGCAGCCGGCGCTCGCGACCGAGACAACCGGCACGCCGATCCAGCTGCTGTCGGTGATCCTGTGCGGTGTGCTCTACGCGGCCAGCGTGATTCGCCGCGGCGCGCGCGGGTTCCTGGGCGAACTCGCCTTCGCCGAGGCGTGAGCCGATGATCCCGCTGGTGTTGATGGCGGGGTTTCTCGGGGCGGGGAAGACGCGCTTTCTCACGCAGCTCGTGCCCGCGCTGGCCGCGCGTGGTGTGCGGTCGCGCATCATTCTGAACGACTTCGAAAACGCGACCATCGACGCCGCGCGCCTGGGTGCCCTCGATGCGCTGGTCACGCCGCTCAACGGGGAGTGTGTCTGCTGCGGGTCGCTGCGCGAGCTGCTGCAGCAGCTGTACGACACGCCGAACGATCCGGGCAGCGTGATGCTCATCGAGGCGAACGGCGCGACCGAAACCGACGAACTGCTCGGTCACCTCACGACCGACGCCCGGCTCGGCCACTTCACGCTGCCGCTGCAGCTCACGATCGTGGACGCCGCCAAGTGGCAGAAGCGGTGGTTCAGCAATGCGCTCGAGCGCGCCCAGGTGCGGACGGCTACGCACGTGCAGCTCAACTGGATGGAGCGCCTCGGCGACGCGCGACGCACCGCCGTGCGGGCCAGCGTGCGCGAGGTCGCGCCGAACGCCGCCTTGGTGCAGGTGGATGACTATGCGGACACCCTGACCGCTCTCTCGCAGGAGGTGCACGCCGCGGCCGATCGCGGCGGTCGGGCACCGGCCGCAGCGCCGGCGCACCGGCACGGGCATACGCACCCGTTCGGCAGTCTCGCGCTGCCGCTGCCGCGGGTGGTGGATCGCGCGGCGTTCACGGCGTTCGTGCGCGATCTGCCGGCCACGGTGGTCCGTGCCAAAGGGATGATCCGCTTCGCCGACGCACCCACGGCCATGTGGGTCTGGCACAAAGTGCCCGGCCGCCGCAGTCTCAAGCTCGATCGCTCGGAATTTCACGACGACGCCGAGTCCACCGCGCTGTTCATCGGCGTGGGGATGGATCCGGATGACCTCAGCGCCCGCATTGCGGGCCTTTCTCGCCCATGAAAGCTCTCCTCTCCGTTCTGCTGGTACCGTGCGCGCTTCAGGCGCAGCCGGCGTCCTTTGTCTATCGCCTGGGCAAGGATACCGCCGCGGTGGAGCAGTACACACGCACGGCCACGTCGATTGCCGGCGACATGGTGCAGCGCAACGGCCCGGCGGTGGCACGCTATCGCTACGCCATCACGCTCGGCAAGGATGGCCGCCCCACGGCGGCGTTGTTGCAGCGCCTCAATCAGGATGGCAGCGCGGCGCCGGCGCCGAGCACGACGCGCTTCACGCTCACGCCCGATTCGATCGTACGGGAGATCGTGTTTGCCGACAGCACCCAGCGGCGCGCCTTTGCCGCCAAGGGGGCGCTCGTGAACTGGCCGACGTTCATCTACGGCCCCACCGAGCTGCTGGCCGGGCTGCGCGCGAAGAAGCTGGCCGTCGATTCGCTGCCGGCGGTGGGGAGCGCGGGCAATCAGGGCTTCACCGGCTTTACCACACTCGGTGGTGACTCCGTGCGCTTCCGTGGCGGTGCCTACGCCATGGTCCTGCGCCATGACGCGCAGCAGCGCTTGCTCTCGGTGGACGGCAGCGGGACCACGAACAAGGTCATGGCCACGCGTGGCGGCGCGGTGGACTTCGAGGCGATGGCCAAGGGCATGAAGCCCACTGGCGTGCTGTCCCTGCGCGACGATGCGCGCGCCGCGTTCGGCCCCGGCGGCATGGTGATCGTGGACTACGGCCGCCCGCAGGTGCGTGACCGCAGTGTGTGGGGCGGCGTGCTCGTGCCCTTCGACAGTGTGTGGCGCATGGGCGCCAACGATGCGACGCACCTCTTCACCACGCGCCCGCTCACGATGGGGTCGCTCACGCTCGCCCCGGGGATGTACACGCTGTGGGTGCAGCACACGAAGAGCGGCACGATGCTCATCGTGAACAAGGGCACCGGTCAGTGGGGGACGCAGTACGACGCCAGCCAGGACCTGGGCAAGGTGCCCATGACGCTGGCCGACGCGCCAGGCTTTGTCGAAACCATGACCATCACCGTGAAGGCGCAGGGCGCCACCCGCGGATCGATCGAGCTGGCGTGGGGTGATAAGGTGGCGAGTGTGCCGTTCACGGTCGGGAATCGCTAAACTGTTCGGTGTCCGCTCTTCGTCGCCTCTGCCCCACGCGTCTCATGTCCTTCGCTCGCGCTGCTCTCGTGCTCGCCGTCACCATCGCTGCGCCGCTCACGCTGCGCGCGGTACCGCTGCCGCATCTCAAGCTCACGCGGAGCCTGCCGGCTGCCGACGGCACGGTGCCCCAGGCGCCCAAGCAGCTCGAGCTCTGGTTCTCGGAAGCCCCGGAGCTGCCCATGACCAAGGTCACGCTCGCCACGAGCGCCGGTGCCGCCGTGGCTGTGGGGAAGCTGGCCAGCGCCGGCACGCCGAGTGAGCCGGGCGTGGTGGTCCCGATCACCGGGGCGATGGCCGCGGGCAAGTACACGGTGACGTGGCGAGCCGCGTCCAAGGACGGCCACCCCATGAACGGGACGTTCAACTTCACCGTCGCCAAGTAGCCGGGAAGATCGGGCCTCCGACATCGGAGCCCTGATCAGACATCAGACTTCGGTCTCGGCAGCGGACATCTGATGTCGGACTTTGGGACTCGGACCTCGGCGCCGAGGTCCGAGTCCCGAGGCCAGTGTCAGACTGCCGAGCCCGAGACCGAATTCCGATGTCCGATCGGGCACTGAGGTCGGAAGTCCGACAAACGGCTGTGACGGCTTGGGACTCGGGGGCGTCTATCGTCGTATGGCGCCCACCCCTCCCGACGCCCTGTTCCTGGCCTTTCAGCAGGCCATCGCCGGCCGCTACTCCATCGACCGCGAACTCGGTCGGGGCGGCATGGGCATCGTGTATCTCGCGCGCGAGGTGCACCTCGACCGGCTGGTGGCTATCAAGCTGCTGCCCCCCGAGCGCGCCGCCGAGCCGGCCATCCGGGCGCAGTTCCTGCACGAGGCGCGCACCGCCGCCAGCCTGTCGCATCCGCACATCGTGCCGATTCACGCCGTCGATGACATCGACGGCTTTGTGTTTTTCGTCATGGCGTATGTCGAGGGCGAAACGCTTGCCCAGCGCGTACAGGCACGCGGGCCCGTCTCGCCGCGCGAAGCGACCCGTTGGCTGCAGGAAGTGGCCTGGGCGCTGAGCTACGCGCACAGTCGCGGTGTGGTGCATCGCGACATCAAGCCCGACAACATCCTCCTCGAGCGCGAGAGCGGGCGCGCGCTGGTCGCGGACTTCGGCATCGCGCACGCGCTGGGCACGGATGCCCATGGCGTGCACGGCACTCCCGAGTTCATGGCACCCGAGCTCGCCCTCGGGAGTGAACCAAGTGCGGCGAGCGATGTCTACGCGCTTGGCATTACGGCGTTCTTTGCGCTGAGTGGGCAGCTGCCCTTCACCGGCCCCGATGCCGCCGCTGTCCTGACGCAGCATTGCACGCAGCCGGTGCCGCCGCTGGGAGGTCGCGGGCTGGTGGTGCCGCGGCGTTTGGCGCACGTGGTGCAGCAGTGTCTCGCCAAGACGCCGGATGCGCGCTTCGCGAGTGCCGATGCCATTGCCACGCAGCTGGGCGCCGCGCTGGAGCAGCGCCGTGAGCTGCCGGCGCCCCTGCGCGCGTTCGTAAAGCGCGATGGCCGCGCCGATGGCGCGGGGACGGTCCTCACACTGATCGCGTCACTCGGCGCGTCCATTGGCGCCGCGTCGCTCCTCGGTCCCGTCGCCGGCGTGGTGACACTCGTCGGTGCCGGTGCGCTGGGCGCGGCGGCCTTTGGCGTGCTCGCGGCGCGGCGACTGCTCGCGCAGGGATACACCGCGGCCGACGTTGGCCCCGCCTTCGATGCCGAACTTGAATTGCTGCGCGAGGAACGGAGCGCGTCGCCGGGCCGCGTGCTCCGCTGGCTCGAGCGCATTGCCCGTGGCGTGGTGCGCATTGGCGCGCGCACGTCGCTGGCGTTGGTGCCCTTCGCCATCGCGGGCGCGGTGAGCCCACGCTTCAAGCCCGTGGCGTCATTGCTGACCTTCGTGGCGATCGGGACCGGCGTCACCGTGCTGCCGTGGCTGGTGCTCCAGCAGATGCGCCGTGATATC
This sequence comes from Gemmatimonadaceae bacterium, assembly GCA_019752115.1. Classification (NCBI taxonomy): domain Bacteria; kingdom Pseudomonadati; phylum Gemmatimonadota; class Gemmatimonadia; order Gemmatimonadales; family Gemmatimonadaceae; species Gemmatimonadaceae bacterium. The sequence goes on along the minus strand of JAIEMN010000027.1, from coordinate 60,388 downwards.
GACATCCCCTTCTGGCGCGCGCTCTGGACCGGCGCATTCGGACGGACGGCCTTCGCTGCCGCGCGACGCGTGCGCGGGGCGGCGGCCGACACGCCGATCGTCACCCATCGCGCGACCGAACTGTCGCTCAGTCTCGCGGCCGAGCAGCTGTTCGAGCAGCTGCCGCGCGAGACGCGCGCGGCCCTCGGTGATGTCCCGGCCGTGCTGCAGCAGCTGCAGGGGGATGCGCTCGCGCTGCGGAAGCAGTTGGCCGCCGTCGTGGATGTGCTGGCCGATGCGAACGCGCTGAGCGACGACGCCCGTACCGTGTGGCAAACCGAGCGCACGCAGACCGAGCAGCGGCTCCAGCAGACCGTCGCGGCCCTCGAGGGGCTGCGTCTGGGCTTGCTGCGCCTGAGCGCGGGGAGTGCGACAGTGGCCAGTGTGACCACGCACGTCGATCTCGCCCGCGCGCTGTCGGCCGATGTGTCACGGCTCGCCGACGCGCACGAGGAAACGCACGCGCTGCTTGGCGAGTATCGCCCGGCACCGGTGCAGGATATTGCCACATCACCGGTCTGATGACATGACGACTCCCGACGCGCGTCTCGCGACTCCGCTCGAGGCGGCCTGGCAGCCGGCGATGGGGGGACGGCTCGCCGTGCCCACCGCATCGGCAGCGCCCCGCACCACCGGCGACGCAGGCGAAATGACGGCGACGCCGCGCACCTGGTGGCGCACCGGCCTCCGCGTTGTACGCGACCTGGCCATCGGCTTTGCCGTGATCGCGGCGATTCCGCTCGCCACGATCGCTTTTGTAGGGCCGGCGGAATGGACCACCAACAGCACGCGCGATCGCGTGGCCGAAGTGGAGCGGCTGCGACCGCTCACGCTCAGCTCGCGCGCCGGCATTACGCCCATCGAGGCTGGGGAGGCGCTGTACCGTCTCGCGCCGCCTCGCGTGGATCAGGCGATTGCGATGCGCCCCGTCGTGCCCGACGTGCTGCCGTGGGACGGGGTCCCCGCCGATGCGGCGCTCTTTGCCGACCACCGCAGCAACCGCTGGCCCGGCCCTCTCGCCACTAAGGTCATCGAGCGAGCCGCGCAGGGGTACTCGGCGGCGGAGATTGCGTGGCTTCGCCAGATCGCCGAGGCGCCGCTGTGGCGCGATGCCGATCTGGTCGCCCGCGCAGCGCAGATCGATATCGATGGCGCCCGATTGGCGAAGCCGTTGGACCCGGAGACGCCGTGGTTGTATCCGCCCACGACGGCCACGCAGCGCCTGCGCAAGATCGGCGACGCCGGGGTGGCCCGCGCGGCGTACTACGTCACGCAGCACGACTACGCCAAGGCGGAAGAGGCGCTGCGCACGGTGGTGTCACTCGGTTTTGCGCTGGTGGACAACGGCACCTCGTTCCTCGACGCGCTCACCGGGCGTGTCCTCATCGACATCGGGCGCGATGGGCTGCACCAGCTCAGTGCGCTGACCGGACAGCGCGACCTGTTCGCGCGCTCAGAGCCGTTCCGTTCGAATCCCAACGCGCAGCGCATACCGATCGCCGTGCGGGAGGCCGACGCCGCGCGCAATCTGGCGGATGCGTCGCTCTCCCGCGCCTTCCGCTTCGAGCAGTACGGGCTCATGTCGTACACCTCCTGCAGCAGCGTGGGGAAGGTGCTGACGGGACTCAGTGACGCCGAGCGTGCCGCCATGGACGACGCCCGTCGCACGCTCCCGCGTTTTGCGTCGGAGCGGAACATGCTCGACCTGCAGGGGCGTCGCGTGGATGTGATTGCGAAGGTGGTGGCGCCTACCCACACACTCACGAGCATCATCGTCGGCGCGGGGGAGGTCACCGCGGCCGTGACGGGCAATCCCCGCATCGCCACGTGCACGCGCTTCGCCGCGGCACGATTGGACGGGCACTGAGCGTCGGACAGCGCCGCCATGAAACGCACAACGCCCCGCCGATTGGCGGGGCGTTGTGTCATGGAGCCGAATCGCTGGCGGCTTAGCGGCCGTAGCGCTTCTTGAACTTGTCGACGCGACCCTGCGTGTCGATCAGGCGCTGCGTGCCCGTGTAGAACGGGTGCGAGTCGCTCGTGATTTCGAGCAGGATGAGCGGATACTCGTTGCCGTCGTTGAGCTTGATCTTGATGTCGCTCGTCATGGTCGAGCGGGTCAGGATCAGCGCACCCGTGGAGGCGTCCTTGAAGACGACCGGGTGGTACGGCGGATGAATGCCTTCCTTCGCCATCGGTAACTCCAGCTGGCGCCACCATTTCCGGCGGTGAGCGCGTCAAATCATGGGGGCCCGGAGTGGGGCCCGAAGGCCCCGCGGGTTGCCGGTTTTCGGCAGAGCCTGAAAATATCGCCAAGCCCCCCCGCCCATTTCAACCCGTGGAGGAATCGGAATTCGGAATTCCGAGCCGTGGCGGGCCCTCGGACGTCGGTCTCGGACGCGGGTGTCGGAGGTCGGACCCTCGGGATTCTGGCCTCGGCTCCGAGCGTCCGAATCCCGAAATCTGACCTCCGATTCCCGCGCCCGAGACCGAATTCCGATGCCCGACTGGTTCTGAATTCCGAAGGTCCGATCACCTCAGTCACATCACAAATCTGGTGTGGAGCGGCGCATGACCTCGAAGTACCCGCCGAGCGTGCCGGCCGCCGAGGCCTGGGTGATCTCCAGAATCCCGCTCGTCAGCTGGTTCATCAGGAACCCCCCGGCGCCCCGCTGGCCGAAGCCGCCGGTGCTCGAGCGGATGAACCGGGCGGCGGTGTCGATGGGCATGGCGGCGACGTTCGCATAGAAGCGGGGCGCGTCGTCGCCCTGTTGCCAGAGATACTGCTCCACGTTGCTCGTGTAGAACACGTTCACGCTGGCGCCGCGCTCGCGGAGCCAGGCGCCCACGGCGCGCAGCGCCTTGGGGCCGGAGAAGTTGCCGACGAGTGGGATGAGCAGATTGCGGCGCTCGAGATCGCGCACCACGCGATACTGCGCTTCGGTGCCGAGGAAGCCGAGGTTTGTGCCGGTCGGATCGGTCATGCGGGCGATCTGTGAAAAGCTCGGCATGCCGCGGCCGAAGCCACGTCCGCCAAAGCCGCCACCGGAGCCGCTCGAGTAGTTGAGGGAGCCCGGGCCGCTCGCAAAGAAGACGCCGTCTACGTAGCGCAGCGTGGCGAGATCGGCGCTGTCGAGCGTGAGCCCCCGCGTGCGGGTGAGGTGCGTGCGCACCTCGTCGAAGGTCTTGAGAAAGAAGGCCGTGTCAGGCGCGGTGTGTTCGAGACGCGCCATCAGCGAATCACTCGGCCACGCATCACCATGCGGGGCGCCATGCGCGAGCGGGCGGCCGAACAGGCGCGCCAGAAACACGTCCCGCGAGGGGGAGAGCTCGAAGACCGCCTTGTACCAGAGATGCTGGAGCAGATTCTGGCGGCGAATGTCCACGATGAACGCGATGCGCGGTTGGAGCGCCGCGATGTACGTGAAGTTCTGCTCCGGGCCGACGCCCACGTAGACGCCGCCGGGGGGCGCGATGGTCTTGAGTGTGGCCACGACGTACTGCAGCCCGAGCTCGTTCGACACGAAGTTCTCGGAGCGGAAGTAGCCGCCGGGCTCGGACAGCTCGCGCACCATGCGCCACCAGGTGCTGTCGGCGAGGCTGTCGGGGAGCCGCGCATTCTTGAGCGCCGGTGCCAGCCGCGTGAGGGGCTCACCCACGGGCGCCGGTGCGGGGGTGGCGCGCGGCGCCGGCGGGCCGGCGTGACAGCCCACGGTGAGCAGCGCGCCAGCGACGCACAGCCGGCGGATCGGCGAACGGTCCAGCAGTCGGAGCATGGGCGCGGGACGAAGGGCAGTGGCCGAAACCGGGGACGGGAGAGATCGTACAGTCCGTACCCGTCGAACGCACGGCCGCTGCCGCAGGTTGAGCATGCGGCCCGATTCTCTCAGCCCGCCCGATCGCATGCAGCCCACCCCGCCTCAGCCGCCCAGCGCCCCCAACGTCATCGAGGTCCCGGTGCCGAGCGGCCGGGTCACGGTCTCCCTCCCGGGGAACGCGTCGCCGTCGGCCTTCTACGAGGCGCAGGTGGCCGCGCGTCGCGAGATCCAGCGTCAGCTCGAACGGGTGCAGGAGACGCGCAACGAGGTCGCCAGCTGGCTCAAGAACGACGAGATCACCACTGCCGACCGCAGCGGCCTCGAGACGCGCCTCAAGGAGACCGATGCTCGCATCTCCGACCTCGAGAAGCAACTGGCGCAGGCCGATGCGGCGGTGACCAAAGCGGCTTCGGTTCCGGGGGCGATCGTCGAGAAGCCCGAGCCCGTGCGCCCCCCGCAGTACGATGAGACGGCGGCGATCATCGGCTCCTGCCTCACGATCTTCGTATTCGCCCCCATCGCGATCGCCTACGCCCGCCGCATCTGGAAGCGTGGCGCGACCGTCATCGCACCCGTTCCCAAGGAAGTGACCGACCGCCTCGACGCCATGGGCCAGGCCGTCGAGTCCATCGCCCTCGAAGTCGAGCGCATCGGGGAAGGGCAGCGGTTCATCACGAAGGTGATGGGCGACCGGCAGCTCGGCGCCGGGGCGGCGCAGCCGATCAGCGTGGGGCAGGGGGAGCGGGTCGAAGCCAACCGCTAACCCAACCCAAGAACCCCAAACCCGAGAACCCCTAACCCCCAACTGATCAGTTCGGGGTTGGGGGTTCTCGGGTTTGGGGTTCCTGGGTTCATACAACCCTTTCCGCGCCTCCCGTGTCTTTACCGCGCACATGCATGCGCCCCCCGTCACCGCCTCCCTTTCCCGGGTTCACGTGACCGACGCGGCCCTCCTCGACCGGCTCAAGGCTGGGGATCCCGCGGCGGAACGCGCGTTCTACGAGCAGCACGTGGATCGGATCTACCGCCTCATCCTCCGGATGAGCGGGCGGCCCGAGCTCGCCCAGGAGTGGACGCAGGACACCTTCGTTCGAGCCTTCGATCGCATCGGGCAGTTCCGGGGCGACGCCGCGCTCGGCAGTTGGCTCCATGCGATTGCGGTGTCGGTGGCCCTCAACGGGCTGCGTCAGCAAAAGCGTCGCGACGCCTTTGCCGCGCCACTCGATGAGGCCACGGCGGTGTCCACTCAGGCGAGCGACAGCGATCCGGACTTGAAGACGCGACTCAAGCACGCGATTGCTGCGCTCCCCGAGGGCACACGCCGGGTGTTCGTGATGCACGATGTGGAAGGATTCACGCACGAGGAGATCAGCGAGGCGCTCGGTGTCGCCGTCGGCACCAGCAAGTCGCAGCTCTTCCGGGCCCGCGAAAAGTTGCGCAGTGCGTTGGCCGCCTTTGCCCCCGTGTTGCGCACCCAGGAGTCCGCATGAACCAGCAGCCGCACGAACAACCGAACGACGACGTGCCCCTCGAGCCGTGGATGCTCGACCTCGCGAAAGCGGCGGTCGAGGATCTCGACACCGAGGTGGCGGTGCCGCGCGACCTGATGTGGAAGCGCATCGAGAAGCAGCGGGCGCCGAAGACCACGTGGCGCTGGCGGCAGATCGCGGCCATCGCGGCGGTGCTGGTGGGCGGCGTGGCGATTGGCCGGTATGTGGTGCCCTCGAACACCACGCCCGCCGTCAGCGTCGATACCCTGGCGCAGGGCGGCACGGACGCCGCGGCACTCGCAGCGAATGATCCGTCGCGCGTGGCGATGCAGGAACATCTGGTGCACACCGTCGCGCTGCTCGCGGCCGTCAACGAGGGCGGATCGGAACAGAAGACGGCGCCCGATATCGGGCCGCAGGCGCGTGATCTGCTCACGACGACGCGGCTCCTCCTTGATCAACCGCAGCTGCGCGACAGTACGACGCGCCGGCTGCTGCAGGACCTCGAGCTGGTGCTCGTGCAGGTCATCCAGGCGCGCGGCAGTGCGCCGGAAACGCAGCGCGCGCCCCGCGAAACCTTGAAGGAAACCAACCTGCTCACGCGGGTGCGGGCGGTCGTGACGGCCTCGTCGCGGACCGACGCCCCGGTGTACGGAGGCAGCAACTGATGAAGCGCACCACGTTTGCTCTGCTCGCGATCTGCACGCTCCGTGCGTCCACCCTGGTCGCACAGCCACGCCCGGCCAAGGCACCGCCGGCGCCGGCGCACGCGCCCGCTCCCGTGTCCAAGCCCGCACCGGTCGCCAAGCCGGCCCCGGCGGCGCCCCGCGCGCCACTCGATCCATTGGATGCGCTCGATGCGGCCGACGTGATGTCGCTCGATCTCGCACAGATCCGGGCCGAGGCGATGGCCGCGATCCCGCAGGCGCAGATCGAACTCGCGCGCATCCAGGCGCAGGACATGGCGGTGAGCGCCAGGGCGCTCGCCGAGGCGCAGGTCGCGCTCAATCTCGACGCGTCCAACCTCGCGGCGATCGCGGAAGCGCCCGTGAACATCGGCAGGGGGAATGCGTGGGGCGGTGCCTGGTCCAAGGGGTATCGCACCGCGGCGCCCGAACCGTGGGCGCCGCAGGATGTCGCCGACTCGCTCTATCGCGAAGCGCGCAAGGCGCTCTCGGCCGACCAGTATGAAAAGTCGGCCGACCTGTTCCGGAAGATCTGGCGCGTGTATCCGCAGAGCGCGTACGCCGCTGATGCCTACTACTGGCAGGCGTTTGCGCTGCAGCGCCAGGGGGGCGACCGGAACTTGGGCGAGGCGCTGGCGAGTCTCGAAACGCAGGCACAGAAGTTTCCCAAGGCTGCCACGCTCGGCGATGCCCGTTCGCTGCGGGCGCGCATTGAAGGGCAGCTGGGACGTGGTGGCGATCTGGCCATGGCGACGACGCTGCGCGGTCGCGCCGAGCGGGTGGCCAGCGATGGCTGCCCGCGTGCCGACGAAGACGAACGCATCGAGGCGCTCAACGCCGTGATGCAGATGGATCGCGAGCAGGCACTGCCGATCTTGAAGAAGGTGTTGGCGCGTCGCGAACCCTGCACGCAGGCGCTCCGCCGCACGGCGGTGATGCTGATCGCTCGCAACAAGCAGCCCGAAGTCGCGCAGACGCTGATGGGCGTGGCGAAGAACGATCCTGATCGCGAGGTGCGCGAGCAGGCGGTGTTCTGGCTGGCGAATGTGCAGACCGACGAAGCGGTGGACATGCTCATCGATCTCGCGAAGCGCGGCGATGACCTCGAGCTCCGCAAGCGGGCGGTGTACTCGCTGTCGCGTGCCAAGTCGCCCAAGGCGCAGGAGACGCTGCGGCAGATCGTGCTGGATGAGAATCAGCCCGAAGAGCTGCGCGGGGATGCGCTCACCTGGGTGACGTCGCGCGGCAACGGCCTCGATGCGGCGCAGGCGTTCGCGTACCTGAAGGAGGTGTACGCGAAGGGCGGCACGATGAACTTCCGGCAGCGCGTGCTGTCGCAGATCAGCGTGGCGCGGAGTGACGAGTCGCGGACGTTCTTCGTGAGCGTGGCGCTCAACGAGCGCGAACCGATGGACTTGCGGCGCACGGCCGTGTCGTACCTCGGGGCCAGCGGCCGCTGGTCGGTGCGCGGCGGGCAGTTCGGCATGACCTACGCCGCTTCGCCGGCGATGGCGTCGAATCTGGCGGTGGTTGGCTCGAGTGGCAGCGGGGTGAGCGGCACCGTCAATGTGGTGGCGGGGCAGGCGCCGGCGCCGCGCGCGGCGACCGAGAGCGAAAAGGCGTCGCAGAGTGCGGCCGCAACGGCCCTGACCACGGTGTACGAAAAGGTCAGCGATCTCGATCTCAAGCGGCAGGCGCTTTCGAGTCTGGCGACGATTGGCGAGCCGGGCATCGACAAGCTCCTCGATGTCGCGAAGAACGAGAAGAACACGGAGCTCCGTCGCAGTGCCGTGAGCTATCTGAGCCGCACGAAGGATCCGCGCGCGCTGCAGCTCCTGCAGGACATCATCAACAAGTGACCCGCCGCGGTGTGGTGTCGGCGCTTGCCCTCGCGGCGAGCGCCACCCTGTGGGGTGCCCGGGAGAGTGGCGCCCAATCGCTGGAGCAGCGCATCGGCAGCGTGCGCGATGGTCGCATCCGTCTCACCTTCGCGGCGGCGCTCGGCGTGTGCGGCAACGGCAACAACTGGTCGCGCACGCGCAACGGCGGCAGTGTGGCGCAGATGAGCGGGGTCTTCTACGACGGCGGCAGTCGCGATGTGGAGAACACCTGCGAGCGCGGCCCCGTGCGGCTCGTCGTGGTGCGCGAGCAGGGCGATACGAAGCAGCTTCGCACCTACGTCGGTGGGCGCTGGAAGGCCGACACGGGCATCACCGACCTGGGCGCGATCAGTGCCCGTGAGGTCGGCGCGTGGCTCTTGGCCCAGGCCGAGCGCGGCCCCGATCGCGTCGCACGGAGCGCGCTGCAGGCGGCGATCCTGGGCGATTCCATCGCCACCGGCCCAATCCTGCTGCGCATCGCCCGCGACGACTCGCGCCCACAGGATGTCCGCAACAGCGCCGTGAACTGGCTCGGGGAAGTGGTCGGCGAGCGCGTGAGCGCCACGCTCGATTCGATCGCCTACGAGCCCGGCGACCGCGAGCTCCGTCGCGCCGCCATTTTCGCCCTCGCCCGCCGCCCGGCGGACGAGGCCATTCCGGCACTGCAGAAGCTCGCCGAGAGTCTGCCCGACCGGGAATTGCGGCGGAGCGCGGTGATGGCCTTGGCGCAGACGCGCGACCCCCGAGCGTTGCAGTGGATAGAGGGGCGGCTGGGCAGCAGGTAAACCCACAACCCACGACCTAAAGCCCGAAACCCAGAACTGATCAGTTTGGGGTTCCGGGCTTTTGGTTGTGGGTCGTGGGTGTAAAATCGGGGTATGCGCACCCTCTCCCGCCTCTCCCTCGCCCTCCTCCTCGCCTCCCCCCTCGCCGCTCAGCCGCCCGCCGAGCCGGCCAAGGTCCGCTGGGAGCGTCAGTGTCAGATCCGCCGCGACAAGTTCGATCGCATCTTGCCGCGTGCCATGCGCGATAACGGCGTGGACATGTGGATCACGATGCAGAAGGAGAATCAGTTCGACCCGATGTACGAAGACTTCGGGCGCGGCTATGTCGGCAGCGTGGGTTACTACATCTTCACCGACCGGGGCGGCGATCGCATCGAGCGCATCGCGATCGGCGCGAGTGGCGCGTTGCTTGAGGCGTGCAAGGTGTACGACCGCGTGCTGGCGCTCGCGAACCTCAAGCAGTTCATCGCCGAGCGGAATCCCAAGCGCATTGCGATCAACATGTCGGAGGAGGTCGGTGCGGCCGACGGGCTCTCCAAGACGAGTTACGATCGCCTGGTCAAGGAGATCGGCCCGGAGTTCGCCGCGCGTCTCGTGAGCGCGGAGAAGGTCGTGAGTGATTACCGGAGCGGCTACACCGCGAGCCAGATCGTGGCGCTTGGTGAAGCGGGGGAGATTTCGCGGCGCATCGCCGAACGGGCGTTGAGCAACGAGGTCATCACGCCGGGCGTCACCACGCTGGAAGACGTGGCGTGGTGGATGATGGACCAGCTGCAGCAGCGCGGGCTGGGTTCGAGCTTCGACATGCCGAGCGTGTACATCACGGGCCCGAAGGGCATCGAAGCGACGAGCGACGGGCGCATTATTCAGCGCGGTGACTTGCTCATCATCGACTGGGGCGTGGGGTACCTCGGTTCGTGGACCGATGTGAAGCGCATGGCGTACGTGCTCAAGCCCGGCGAGACGGCGGTGCCCAAGGGCATTCAGGCGGCATTCGACAATGCGCTGGCGGTGCGCGATGTCATTCGCCGCACGATCAAGCCCGGGCCGACGGCGGGGGCCATGGTGGAGCAGCTCAAGGGCGAGATCGCGAAGGCCGGCTTCCGCATGCAGGGGACCTTCAACGAAGTGAGCAACGACGGGAAGGTGGAGGTCATGTTCGGCTGCCACAGCGTGGGCGACCGCGGGCATGGGAGCGGGCCGAGCATCGCGTGGTTCAACCCCCGGCAGATGACCTTTCCCATCAAGCCGTTCAATCCGTTCAGCATCGAGCTGTTCGCGTGGACCCCCAACCCCGAGTGGGGCGGCGCCAAGGTGCGCATTCCGCTGGAGGACGACGCGATCGTGACCGAGCGCGGGGTGGAGTGGCTCTATCCGGTGAACCAGCGGATCTGGGTGATCAAGTAAGCGCACGAACACTCGGGGCGGCGCGGCCGTAGTTTGGGATATGCAGAGGATCCGGCAGGTCATGCGCGCTGCGCTGCTGGCGCTGCTGGCTCTATGGGGCTGTGGGGGTGGGGAGACCGCACCCACCACCACGCTGCCACGTGCGGCCATTCAGTCGGTGTCGATCACGCCGTCCGGGTCGCTCTCGCTTGGCGTGGGCGACACGCTGCGCTTCTCTGCGACGGTCAGCACGGCGGCGGGGGCCCCAGCGCCCGTCGTGACCTGGCGGGTCTCGCCGTCCGGGCTGGCCAGTGTAAGCGCCGACGGGCTTCTGACGTCGCTGGCGCCCGGTACCTTCTCGCTGCTCGCCATCGCCGCGACACCGGCGCGTGGCGCGTTCCGCGCCGACTCCATGGCGGGCACGGTGCTCGTGAACTCCCAGCCGCTCGCGCTGACGTCGCTGGATGTGCAGCCCGGCATTCTTACCACGCCGGTGGGTGGCATCGTGCAGTTCGATCCGCAGGTCGTGAAGGCCTCGCCGGCGGTGCAGGTCACGTGGACGTATCAGATCCAGCAGCCCCTGCTTGGCAGCATCGATGTGAACGGCGTCATCACGACGTACTTCGCCGGCACCACGTCGGTTCGGCTCACCGCGACCGGCTCGGCGCCCGGGTATCAGACCACGAGTCTGGTGGCCACGCGCACACTCAACATCGTGCCGGCGCCGTCGTTGACGTTCTTCGATATGCCCACGAACCTCACCGTGCCCGTCGGCGGCACCGTGCGGATTCCCCTGACCGTCGTGGTGCCGCGGAACGCGCCCTATCCCGCGATCTCGGTGGCCGACTTCCCGCCCGGCCCCGTGACCGTCGCCGGCAGTGACAGCGTGTGGACCGTGACCGGCGTGCGGCCGGGGACGCAGAACCTCACGTTCCGCGCGGTCGCGCAAGCGGTGGCGGGGTACTTCGGGATCACGCGCACGGTGGGGACGACGGTGACGGTGGTGCCCTGATCTCAACGAGAGGAGTGTCTCATGCCCGTACGTCTCGCTCTGATCTCCGCAACACTCGCGGCACTCGCCGTCGCGCAGCCGCCTCAGGCGATGACCGCGCTCACGGTCTCGCCGGCGAACGCGACCCTCGTGATCGGCGGCAGTCAGTGGTTTGAGGCGCGCGCCAGGGCTGTGGCATCGGCTCGCGTGCGCCACGCGTACGTCGTGTACGACACGACGATCGCGCAGGTGGACAGCACCGGGTTGGTGTCGGCGCGCGCGACCGGCAGCACGCGGATGCAGGTGACGGCGCGCGCCGAGGCGGATGGCTATAGCGCCTCGGTGCTGACGGCGGAGGTGCCGGTGGTGGTCGCGGTGCGCTAGGACACGAGCGCCGCTACCAGCGCGTCTTCTTGTACGCCTGCGCAATGCGACGGTCGCGCGATACGAGGGGCGCATCGAGCAACCGCGCATGCGCAACGATCAGTCGATCGAACGGATCGCGGGTCCAGGACTCCGTGAGCGCGGTGACTACAATGCGCTCGAAGCTGTCGGCGGCCACCCGGACCGGAAGCAGTCGTTGAAGCGTCCGCAGGGCATCAGCCGCCGGCGTCGTTACGCGTCCGAGTTCGTGGAGATACTGCATCTCCAGCACCACCGCCGGCGAGAGGATGAGATCCGCGGTGTCGATCAGCGACCGCGCGCCTTTGCCGAGCTTTTCCGTTTGCCCGTTGAGGATCCACGCGACGACGTGGGTATCGAGGCAGGCGATTGGAGTTCGGACCATTCCTGAGACCAGTCGAGTTCCACAAGGTCATCTGGATCGCCGACGATGTACGGCGGACTCGCCTCCCGCACCGCCAGGCGCGGTGGGTTGGCCACCGGTTGCAGGCGGATGATGCGTCCATTCCGCTCGATGTCGACCGACTCGCCCGTGGCGAGGATCTGATCGAGGATCGCGTAGATGTTCGCGCGGAGGTGGGTGGCGGAGACCTTCATCGTGTGCATCCTAAATGCTCATACGTACGTACGCAAGCGTACGTACGTACTAGTGCCGTCAATGGCAGATCACGAAAAAGGCCCACCAAGCATTGGTGGGCCTCCGGTCTCGCGATTGGAGCGACGTCCTCACGCCCCATTCAACTCCAACCCCCACGTAATCGGCATGTTCGCATCCAGCGAATCCCGCACCGAGCAGTACTTCGTCACCGCCAGCTCGATCGCGCGCTCCGCGTGCTGGCGCTCGATGTCGGCGCCGATGATGCGGTAGACGAGGTGGATGCGTGTGATGCGCCCGGGCGTGCCGGCGAAGCGCTCGCCTTCCACCTCGATCGACAGCGCCTGTACGGGGGTGCGGCGCTTGGCGAGGATATCCACGACGTCCACGCCGGTGCAGCCGGCGAGGGCGCAGAGCAGGGTGTCCACCGGCGACGGGCCGGTCTGCCCGGTGGAATCCATGCGAATCGAGGGGCTCCCGCTCTGGCGCATGCCATCGAAGCGGTGCTCGCCAGCCCACGTCACGCTCACCTTGGCGGGCGGCTTGCCCACGGCGGGCATGGCGACGGTGTCCTTCAGCTGTTCGGAGCTCATGGCGTGACCCTCTCGAAGAAATGCGATGCCTGCCCAGTTACGGCGTCGGTCCTTTGCGGATCGGCGCCCGGACGGCGTTCCCCCACTCCGTCCACGACCCATCGTAATTTCGCACGGCTGTAAAGCCCAGCAGGTACGTCAGGACAAACCACGTGTGGCTCGACCGCTCGCCGATGCGGCAGTACGTCACCACCGCGTCGGCCGGGAACAGCCCCAGCTCCCCTTCATAGAGCGCCCGGAGCGCTGCGGCGTCCTTGAACGAGCCGTCCGCCTCGGCGGCCTTGGCCCAGGGCATACTCTTCGCCCCGGGAATATGGCCACCCCGCAGCGTGCCCTCCTGCGGGTAGTCGGGCATGTGCAGCCGTTCCCCGGTGTACTCCTGCGGCGACCGCACATCGATGAGCGGTTTCCCCGCGTCCATCTGCGCGCGGGCATCGGCAAAGAACGCCCGGATGCGCGCATCGTTGCGCTCCGGCGCCGTGTACCCGGTGGGCGCAAAGCGCGGGCGATCGGTGGTCATCTCCCGATCTTCCTCGAGCCACTTCGCGCGGCCGCCGTCGAGCACCCGCGTGTTGGTGAAGCCGTACAGCTTGAACACCCAGAGCGCGTAGGTCGCCCACCAGTTGTTCTTGTCGCCGTAGAAGATTACCGGCGTCGACTCGTCGATCCCCTTCGCGCGCAACAGTGCTTCGAACGCCGCCCGCCCGATGTAATCGCGCTCGACGCTGTCGTTGAGATCGATGTGCCAGTCGAGCTTCTGCGCGCCGGGGATGTGCTCGACGTCATAGAGCAGCACATCCTCGTTGCATTCGAGCAGACGCAGCCCCGGCGTGTTGAGATGCTCGGCGAGCCACTCGGTGCTCACCAGACGGTCCGGTATGGCGTAGCCCTTCGCAACCACACGCGGATCGGGCAAGCCGGGAAGCGGTGTCAGAGGCATATTGAATGGTACCGGCGCCGCCGGGAATCGGTAACCAGCCGAACGCGGCCCGGAGGAGGGAGGTATGCCCGTCGTCACGGGATCGGCCGTCTGCTATCGGCTCTTCGATATTGGCTACGCCATCGATCTGGAGCGCGCCCTCGACGTGCTGGCCACCAGCGCCCCCGAGCGGGTCCGGCCGCTCCGAGGGGAGGCGCAGGCGCTCCAGATCAGCAACCCGCCCATCACGGTGCTCCTGGGGGCAGAGTCGCTGCTCGTCGATGACCGGTCGTGCCCGGTCGAACTCTCGGCGCGCATCTTCGACTTTGGCGTCGTGTCCCTGCGCGCCCGCGTCCGCATGGCGCCCGAGATGCCGTGGGCCGAGTTCGCCCGACTGGCGCAGGGGATCGAACACCACCCGCAGATCGAGGCGATGGTGCAGCAACAGCTTCGCACGCTCGCGGAGCGCATCGCGCCCGCGGTTGAGCGACCGGCGCTCGCCGACGTCCGCGAGGAGTACACCGTCTTCCGGGTCTCCCACATCACCGACACCGCCGGAGCGCCACTCACCCCCGAGGCGCTGAGCGAACTGGATGTCGTCCCCCTGCTGCTCCAGGAAGCGCGCCCATTGAGCGCCGACGCGCGCCGCGAGCTGCTGCCGCATCGCTTCAGCTACTATGCCGACGACCTCGCCGTCGTGACGTGGGAGAACGCCCTCGTCATCGAAGACGGCGAGCATGACACCGATATCCAGTACATCGTGGAGTTCGCCAATGCGCAGCTCCTCGAACTGCGCTACTACGATGCGTTGCTCGATGCCGAACTGCCGCGGCTCTACGACGCCATTCAGGCCGCCCGCGCGAACCGGGCGGTCTTTCCGGGCCGACGCTTTGGGGCCCTCCTGTCACGGCTGCAGGCGCAGGTCGCCGATTCCACCGAACTGGTCGAGCGCGTGGAGAACGCCCTCAAGGTGACCGACGATGTCTATCTGGCCCGCGTGTACTCCGCGGCGCTCGAACTCTTCCGGGGGCGCGCCTGGCGCGCCGGGATCGATCGCAAGCTGGCGATCCTTCGGGATACGTACGCCATGCTCAACGACGAGGCCCAGGCCGCCCGCAGCGAGACGCTGGAGTTCGCCATCGTTGGCCTGATCGTGCTGGAGCTGCTCTTGGCGCTCTGGCGCCATTGAGGCACTAGATTCCGGACATGGTCCTCGACCGCGACACCCTCGCCTCCGCCATCGTCGGCACCGGCGGCGCCTGGCTTCTGGGCTCGGCGCTCCTGCACGCGCGGGACGGCCGGTGGAACAGCACCCAGCTCAAGGGGCTCGTCTACGCCGGCGGCGGCTTCCTGATGAGCGCGGCGGCCTCCCGCTGGCTCCAGGCGACGGGGAACCGGGGGATCGCGGTCGGGCTCATGGGAACCGCCTTTGCGCTTCGCGGCATGTATCTGCTGGTGCGCGAGCGCGCCGCCGAAAAGGCGGCCGCGGATGAGGCGCGCAAGAACCCGCCGGTGCCCTGAGTCTTCCGCGGCGCCGTCACACCCGCGGACCCTGAGTAGCCGAAGCCGATGTCGCAGTCGAGTGGGCAGTCGATGGTGCCGGAGATGGAGGCCTACAGTCGCCACGTGCTGGTGTGCACGGGGGGCTTCTGTCAGGAGAATCGGGCCGGACGCAGTCTCTACTCGCGTCTCGCCTCCCTGCTCCAGCGAGAAGGGCTGCTCTTCGGCCCCACCCGCGTCAAGCGCAGCGAAGCCCCCTGCCTGGGCGTGTGCGCCGGCGGCCCCATCGTGGCCGTCTACCCCGAGGGGGTCTGGTATCACCACGTCACCCCCGAGCTGCTGGAGCGGATCGTCCTCGAGCACCTGAAGGGTGGGCGGGTGCTGGAGGAGCATGTGTTTCATCGGATGCAGCCCGAACCCAGTACGAACCCATGACCCATAACCAAAAACCCGGAACCCCAAACTGATCAGTTTCGGGTTCCGGGCTTTTGGTCTTGGGTGTCGGGTGGCCTTTCGGCCTCCCCCAGCACCTCAGCGATGGCCTCGGAGCTGCGCAGCCCACGGACCCCCTCCACGAGTTCCGATGGGGCCTCCACAATGCCCCGGCGCACGAGCTCCTCGGCCACCGCCTTGAGATGCCGTGCCCAGACATACCGCGCCAACCGGAAGAAGTTCCGTCGACTCTCCGGCTCCTCGGCCAGGAACTGTGCCAGCGGGCGCCCCGCCTTCCGCGTGTTGCAGCCCCTGCACGCGCTTACTACGTTGCCGGGAGACCCATCCCCGCCGCGCATCCGCGGCTGGACGTGGTCCACGCTCAGCTCGTCCGGCTCCTTCTGCTCGCCGCAGTACACACAGCGGTAGCCGTCGCGGGCAAAGACCTCCGAGCGGTTCATCGTGTGACCACCTGCATCCCCCTCGACACGTGGACATTCAGGATCGCGGCCGTCGCTACATGCTGGAGCGACTGACGAAGTTCCTCGACCCCACGGAAAGTGTCGAGACGGATGACGACGCCCCGCCCCGCCTGACCTTCAAAGCCCTCGAGGCCCTGCGTATGTCGCGTTCCCGTGAGCGGATCCTGACCAATCTCGAAGAGATGTACCGCGAAGCCTTCGAGCGCGCCAAGGAGTCCGGTGATCCGGCCCAGATGGCCGCGCTCGATTTCTCGTATCGTCGCGAACAGCTCTACTTCGAGATCCTGCTCGACGTGCGCGACGCCATGGAGCGCCGCTAACACCGCACCGCGCGATGTCGGCTGTCGGCCTCCATATCTCTTGATAGGGGTTTCCGAAAGTTTTGAGAGGCGCGCCATAAGTCGAGAGAGGTGCGCGACGGTTCGACGGACACTATCGCGACAGCGATTGCGGTTTACAAAAAGTCAGCCCCGCGACCGTGTCGGCGCGGGGCTGAAGTGAGTGTAGGGTCGATGTTAACGCCGTATCGCAGACGTCATCTGGCTCGCCACGAAGGCGTCGATCTCACGGTAGGCGACGCCCTCCCTTTGCCAACGTCGCTCGAGCTGTGGACTCGATCCCCAAGGCATGCGTCGCGCGTCGCCGAGCCAGGCATCGAGACCGTCGGCCAACAAGGCCAGAATAGCCCGGGCGATGAGGTACGCCTCCCGGTCAAACGTCGCGCGCTCTCCCTGCCGAACTGCGTGTACGATGTATCGACGCCACAAGGCCGCATCGAACACGGGTCGGTCGCGCTGGTGCCATCGAACGGCAAGGTTTCTCATAGCCACCCGCGCGCTATCCCAAGGCGTCGGGCTTCCCTCGGGAGCGACCAGCAGAAAATGTCGAGTGGCTGAACCTGGCGGCCCGACCACCGCAATGCGTGCAGGTCTGGCCAGCCATGCCTCCTGGCCGCGAATACCCGGCAACCAGAGTCGATACTCTGCGCTCAAGACCGGCCGACGAAAGGCCAAGGTCGCGCACTCAATCGCCACGCAGCGACAGCTGTGTCGCGTCACACCTCACCAGACGTGCGTAAGCCCAAGGCGTGCGCCTTGCTCAGCGCGACGTATCAGCAATTCGGCGCGCGCACGCGTCGCCAGTGGGCGATCGGCGATAGGCGTTAATGCCGACACGATGCTCTCAAGGCTTGCGGAGGGTTCGAGTACGGCCGCCAAGGCCAACGCATCAAGATCGAGCTGCTGGTGGCCATACTCTACGGGATTGATCTCCAGATCGCCGCCGAGCATGGCTATCGCCACAAGCGCCGCGCGGCGAAGCAGCGGCGGCACGTGATCGTCCGGGGTGAGCAAGGGCGTCAGCTCCTCGGGCGCGCGCATCACACTCCCAAGCAGCATCCATACGCCGTCGAGCAGTGCCTTGGCGCCCGGCAATGGCGCGGTCGCTAGCAGTTGGCGCAGGGCATCGACGACGTCGAGCGCCGTCTCGGCGGTCTCGACTACGGACTGCTGATGGGGGACAGGAAAGCGGCGGGCCTCCGCCATGATGGACGATGCGCTGCGACTACGTGGCGCTAGATCGACCAGCTCCTCCTGCCACTGCTGCAGCACACCCCAATCTCGAAGGGCGGCATCTCCGGCGAGTTGCCAGCGTCGATCCTCCTCGAGAATCCCCGCTGCCTCGGCGTCCACCACCGCCGCATCCTCGAGAATCCGACGGGCACGTCGATAAGTGGAGCCCGCTCGTTTTTGCAGAGTAGACGTGGGCAGCCAGCGGATGATCTCCTCAGCCGCGGTCGTGGCGAGGTTCAGCCCGTCCCTCGTGGGGAGACCGGCCGGAATCGCGACCCGCAGCGCCGCCCGTCGATAGATCGCGCGACGTTCAAGCAGCTTCGCAATTACCGGTACGCGGACGTCCACCATCGCACGCAGTTGGCGCTCCGCGTCCAGATCCCAGCCGAAGCGGAAGCGCTCAATCGCGTCTTCAACCGACACCGCCGCCGCTTCAACAGCTGACAGCGAGTGGAGCGCATACCGCGGACCCAGCGTACCACGGGCGGCTGCGCTCGGTCGGTGTGCGACGAGTCGTTCGTGCTGGGTGAGCAGCGCCGGAAGCAGTCGCCGACTAATGTGATTCAGTGCTTCGGCATTCGCCTGCAGGGCCGTGGATGCATCAGGAAGTCCGGCGGCGACCCACGCCTTGATCTCGCCGCGTGCGGCCGGCCTCCCGAGGCGGGCCGTGAGTTCATCCACGCAGCGATAGAGCAGGTCCGCATGCGTCGCCATCACGTGCTCGACTCGCAGATTGCAGTCGGGCACGCCCCAGGCATAGCGAACGCGCCGTCTCGTGGTGTCCGTCGCTGGAATCTCTACGCGTACGGATCGCCCGTGTTTGCGCAGCCACGCCAAACCATGGCACACCGTCTGGCTCGTCACGGGATGTCCGGCGGCAACCATGGCACGTCGCAGTTCGCTGCCGAGTACGGCGCGTTCGCATCGCTGCACCTCCGATCGTAACACGCGTTCGATCGCATCCACCCACGGCACTACGCGCTCATCGAATTCCACGGCGTGGACGACGGCGCCCCATCTCCGGGTTGTCGGCGTGACCACCAGTTCCGATTCATGCCAGTGACCGATAACAACCTGCTCGGGGTGTAGTCTCCGCAGCGCTTGCTCCACGCGATCGACTGATCGCCCCATGCGTGTGGCGATCGCGGCCACTGCGTCATCGAAACGAGGCGGTCGCGAAGCGTCTTCGATGAGCGCCGCGAGGTGTTCAAGCACCTCCCCATCGCGTCGGGTGGGGGAGGTCGACCATCGGTTCGCTCGGGTCATGGCGCACGCTCCGCGCGGTCCGGGCGCTCCGGACGACGCGCCGGTGGCTGTGCGGCAGAGCCATTCAGCGTTGGCGGGGCGAGCAGGCGTTGCTGAACGCCCAACAGTCCCTTCACTTGCGCGTTCAACAGCTTGAGGTTCAGCGGCGCCTCCGCCGATCCTTCGCCGGCGTGCTGTTGCCGCGCCTGATATCGCTGCACGACGTCGGCGATCGCTCGAAGACTCGGGACGCCGCCGCCGAACTGCAGGTCGATCCACTGCTCCAACGCGGCCTGATTCGTCGAGAACGCGGGATGGTTGGCCAGTTCGGGCAACCATTGGCGCAGGATGGTTGCAATCGTCTCGCGCGAGTCCGCGGTGAGCTCCACGATCGACTGCACGCGCTCGTTAGCCTCGAACGCGCCAAGCAGCGCGCGGTGATGCGGACTCGAGGCGATGAGCATGACCCCTAGCCAGCGCGCTTCCGCGCCGCCATTGGTGGCGTAGTCTGCCTCAACCATCAGATCCAGCACCGCCTTCAGCGCACTCGGCGCCAGCTGATGCGCTTCGTCAACGATCAGGATGGTGCGACCCTGCTGCCGTAATGCGCTCACGAGCTCGGATCGGACGTTGTCGACGGAGAGGCGATGTTGCCGCGCCCGCTGCGCGAGAGAGGGAAGCGGGACGTAGTGGGCCATCGAAATGAGCGCGTCGCGTTCGCGCTGCACCCCAATCAGCGGCACGTGGACGATCCGAGGAGCCGAGTGTGGGTGCGCCAGTGTCCGTAGCTCCTCGCGAATCAGCCGTTGGAGCGTTTCGGTCTTTCCGATTCCCCGCGGCCCCCAGACCAGACAGCGAGAGGAGGCCCCGATCGTCTCAACCAGCGCCCGCCGCAATTGATTCTCGACCGCGCGATTCGCGATCCAAGGCAACGTGTCGGCCGAACGCGGCGACATCCCTAGTGTGTGCTCGCGTTGCGGCGCGTGGTCGTGCGGATTGATGCGAAGACTCACAGGGCGTCCTCGTCGCTGGCCAGGAGTTCGTCGAGTGCACGACTGCGGCCGGACTGATCGCGCCGCACCATGTCGTCATCGTCCGTATCGTCGGGGTGCGCGGGCGGCGCGTAGAGCTGGTCGAACGACCCGACCACGAGTGCGCGGTCAACGGACGCGTCGCCGGCATCGTCCCGAAAGCCATCGCCGCGGCCGCCGGCCGCTTCGTCGCCCAAGGCGTTGTACGCCGCGGCCTCGTCGGATGCTCGACGCGCTCGGATTCGCTGTTCGATGACAAAAGTTCGCCGCTCCTCCGCCGTCAGAGGCTGATCGGCCCGGCGCAGGAAGATCAGGCGTCGCTGATGGACGGCCCACGCACCGCGCGCAGCGGGATCGAGATGCAGGGTGATCTCATCCGGAATCGCCGCAGCAAATCGCTCGCGCGTGTTCTCAGCCGCGACAATCACGACGCCATCGTCATGGCGACACCGTACGCCTTCGCGAGATACGGTCGCCGTCTGGAGCTCCAACAGCCGGATCAGCTCCGTGCCCGGGCGTGGCGAGCGGGACGCGCGCGATGCAAACACGTCGCTTCGACGTAGCCGCCCCTTTCGGAACGTACTTTTGTTGTAGCGCGCAATCTCGTCGTCGACGAGCCGCGCCACGTCCTCATGATTGGGGAGGTCTTCCGGCGATACCAACACGCGACGGGCGAGTCGCTCCGTGGTGTGTGCGGCCATGAGTGACCGCGCGCGCCCCGGGCCCTCCCGCACTTCAATATTCTCAGCGTCCCGCGGCCGCACGGCGTCCACGTGCCACGGCGACTTTTGCAGGAGATGCTTCACGACACCGATGCTCCGTTCGGCGGCACCGTTGTTGATCGGCCGGCGAACCGGTCCGCGCTCGGTCTCAAACGTGCGCAATCCCGGTTGCTGAGTGGACCATTGCTTCTCGAGCGAGATGTGCGTCGCGTGGTTGTCCCAGCGAATGGCCAACGGCGCCGCGCCCGCGAAAGCGACGCACGACGGTGGCGCCACGTCGCGCGATGCGGCCGCAATCAACGCCGCGGTGACATCCAGGGAGCTAAATCCGAAGCTCGGCTCGCGATCAGGGCGAACGGGGCCGACGGGGTTCACCACGTACCAGCCGACGATGACACTCGACGCGTGGTCGCGAACGATCACGATCCATGGCCGGTAGGAGCGGAATCCTCGACAGAACGGATCGTAAAAGCGGGCCCAGATCGGAAGCATGGCCTCGTCGACACACCATCGATCGTGCGTGTGACCGCGCGGGACGACCCCCGTCGGCATGGCATCGAGCTCTGCCGCCCGGCTCCCGTGGCGCGCCGCCACCAGCGGCATGTGCCCGATGTCCGCCAAGACCCGTCGCGCCGTCGTCGCGGATGGGCTGGTCCACCCGCGCGCGGTCGCCGCTTGGCACATCAAGGCGTGGGCGACGGCCGGCGCGGTGGCGCGCGCCGCGAGAACGGTTCGCCGATACACGGCCGCATGCTCGGCGTCGCGATGCAGTGCGGGACGGCCCGTGCGGGGGTGATCGAAGTAGTCCTCAAGTCGCTGCGCACCTGCTTCCCACCGCGACCGCAATCGGGCGAGCGTCGCCGGCGACGGGATGGGACCGGCCGGGGCCACACCCATCGCCTGCAGCTCGTGCAGCCGCTGATAGCGCGGCGTCTCTCCCGACTGCATCGCCAGCGCGACCGCGCGGGCCCACGCGAGGCGCGACGTGGCGCGCGCGAGTGCATTCGCCTCACGCACGGTCCGCTCGGTGCGCGCCGCCTTGGTCGGGCGGTCAATAGGGTGGAGCTTCGGTTCCGTTCCGAGCATACGTCCTCCAGCGGGGCATTCAGTGGTTCACGGTCAGCGGATCATCAGCGGGGCAGACTGCGGGGTGCATAACGCGTTCGCTGAAACGTGACAGGACCAAAGAAAAACCGAAGAAAAACCAAAGACAAGCGAACTCGACAATTAATGCTGTTCGGCTCGGAAAGCGGGGCCATTCTCCTGGGTTCGCGGGACGTGCTCCATTCACCGATCTGTTCGCCCAAACGTGACACAGGTGGCGCGCAGTACCTTTGGGGCCATGTGGGGCTACGAGGGCGTGACCGACATGGACATTCGCCGCCTGCTCGCGTATCGCGTGCGCCGGTGGCGCCGCGCGCGCGATCAGTCCACGCGCGACCTCTCGCTCACGCTGGGCTTTGCGCCCAACTACGTCTCAGAGCTTGAACATGGGCAACGGCGCGCGCCGTTACTGACGCTTTGGACCCTCGCCGTGCATTTCGGGGTTACCGTCGACGAGTTGCTGGGACCGCCGCGGACTCGCGAGGAGCACGAATGGTTTCAGGGGATCCTCGCCAATCGGCCGAGCGCAGCGTGGCAAGACGAGGACGAGGAGGAATGAGCGCGGCTTAGGCCGATCGCCTGCGGCCCGGTACCCGCTGGCCGGCCTCGGCGTTAGTCACCCCGGATGTACTGGGCGTCAGTTACGCCGTGTCACGGTACGCCGCCAGTGATGCCGACCACGCCGTCGTCATCACGGAGATGAATACGCCAGCAGCGCATCGGGAGCGCCACAGATGCGATCGCGCCATCCGCGAGTAATCGCTGCGCCTCGCATACCGCCGCACCGATGGTCAAGGCGCATTCACTGACGCCCAACGTATCCGTTGCGGGGGCAGTGAGGCGCTGCCACGCCGAGTCGGCGATCGCCGCCGCAGCATTTGCGTTCAATGCGCAAATCGGTACCCGAACCGAATGCGCGCCGTCCACCACTCCCACAACGGGGTTAACGGAATGGTCCGTTGGAGAGACGGAAGGACAGTTTCGAGCCTTAACGCGGCGTTGGAAGCACTCCTTCGAATCGAGGACCGAAGCAAGCCGACTCAGCCATTCCGGCGCGAGCCGGTAGTGTACGGAGGTTTGGTCCGGTAAGCCGAGTGCGGCACCCCGGCGCGCCTTAGGCTCGGTCCACCCGCACGGATCCCACGCGAGGCGCGCGTGACGGCGCAAAGGTCTGCGGGAAACGGTCTGCGGTCGATGCGCCGGTGCTTTCTCTGGGACAAGACGCGTCGCCCGAGTAGCGCGTCGGCGATCGGCGCATACGTTGGAACGGTGATCCTGCGTTAGGAGCGGCCTCTGTCAGTGCCGCTCGTATGTCGAATCCGTGTGGTGTGCGCCAACCAATCGGAGACCTGCATGTCATTGCGTTCGTATGTGTGGCTCGTTGTGCTTTTCGGGGCGGCCTGCGGTGGTGACTCCACCTCGGCACCGCCACCACCCCGACTCGCGAGTCTGAGCGTTAGCATCGCAGCCAGCTCGATCGTGGCCGGTACCTCCACTACGGTTACGGCGTCGGGGCGCGATCAGAACGGGCAGCCGATCGCGATCGGGGCCGTTGCGTGGGTCTCCAGTAGCGGTGTGGCGACGGTCGATCAATCCGGGCAAGTGACCGGGGTTGCCCCTGGCCTCGCGACCATCACTGGCACAAGCGGGGGTTTCACCGCGAGCGTGGCGGTGACGGTGACGCCCGCCCCGACGCTCACCCGTCTCGTGCTGACGGCAGCGAACTCGACCCTCCGGTCTGGCGAGCGGACAACCCTGACGGTGACGGGCAACGATCAGTTCAATGCGCCCATCGCCGTGCCGACGGTCACCTGGAGTAGCGCAGCACCGAACGTGGCGACGGTCGAGAGTGACGGGCGCGTGCTCGGCATCCTCGCAGGGAGTGCGACGGTGACCGCGCGAGCCAATGGCGTCGTCGCGTCGACAGTGATCACGGTCGTGCCTGGGGCCGCCGTACGCCTCGGGTTAATTCGGCCCGCGAGTGGGGTATTCAACAGCTGGCGCTTTCAGGTGCAGCCGCAGGTGGAGATCGTCGACGCAGCGGGCAACCGCATCACGTCGGACAACGCCACCGTCGTCCAACTCGGCGCGAACAGCCCGACGCAGGGCGGGCTCACCGCGACGGCCGTCAACGGCCTTGCGACGTTTACGAACGTCGGCGTGGTGGCGCCAGTGGGAGCGGCCGTGACGTTGGCGTTTTTCGCGAACGGACTCTCCTCCACCAGTCAGGTGCTGACTGTCGCGCCATTCAGCTTCGGGAACGGCGTTCGCCTGGTCGGCACGGACATTCGGCCTGGGCGCTATCGGAGTGTTAACGCTGCGTCGGCGTCGTGCTACTGGGCGCGGCTTCGCAATACGACGGGCGCGAACGACATCATTGCTAACGATCTCGGACCCGGGCCGCGCCTTTTAGAGGTACTGGCGACGGATGTCGCAGTTGAGTCGAGCCGCTGTGAAGCGTGGGTGGAGATCTCAGGCCCCGCGACGACGTCACGTTCGGCGCCCTTCACTGATGGGGCGTACCTCGTGGGCGTGGACATCGATCCCGGAACCTGGCGGGCAGACGGTGGTGGGACGAGCTGTTACTGGGCGCGCCTCCGCAACATCAACGGGACTGACGACATCATCGGAAATTATCTCGGCAGTACGCCAGCGACCATGACCGTGCTTTCCACGGATGTGGCAGTAACCGTGTCCCGTTGTGGTTCGTGGACCCGTGTGCCCTAACGCGCTTTTCGTTGTTCCAACCCCTTCTGCGAGCGACGCATGCGACGGTCTTGGATAGCCAGCGTGATACTTCTCGGCGTCTGTGCGTCGAACCCCTATGCTCAATTTTACCAGGGCTTACCGAGCGCCCAGGCGGCAGCGGGGGCGATCCCCGCGGCAGGCGCCCCCGCGGTGTACTCCTCCAACAACCTAGACCGGGACGGCCGCGACCTGCTTCGTCGGGGGTATGCACTCATCGGTCAAAGCGCATTTAATGCCAACATGAGTTCGGTGAAGCTGTCGCAACTACAGACCCAAGCGACCAAGCTTGGCGCGTCACTGGCCCTCGTTACGTCGCGCTACACGAATACGATTCAGGGCGCAACGCCACTAACCATTCCGACAACCTCGACGACGAATACGAGCGGAACGGCGCGGGTTACCGGAGCCGGTGGAACGGCGACGGTGACTGGGTCTGGGACAAGTACGACGACGAGCAGTCGAACCATGATGCTGCCGTACACAATCAATCGCGGTGACTTCACAGCGCTCTATTTCGTGAAGGTGCGGGCTCGTGTAGGTCTGTTCGTACTCGCGCTGGACGACCTCACCCGGCGCCAACTGGAGACGAACGCGGGCGTACGCGTCGATATTGTGGTGGAGGGGACTCCTGCCTTCGACTCGGACATCCTTCCCGATGACATCATCCTCGCGATGAACAGCACTCGCATTCGATCGCCGGAGCATTTTGTGGAAGTAGCGCGCCAGATGCCGGCTGGCGTCGTTGAGGTGCACCTCATGCGGGGTGGTCGCCCCCTGACGAAGCGCCTGACGATTTCGTGATTACCTGCCCATGCCCCCGTATTTGCAAAGGTGATTAGGAGAACCACTATGACCGTGTTTCCGCGCGACGCCCGACGCAGCGCCCTTGCCTGCATGGCTGCTGCGCTGACGCTGAGCACAGCGGGTGCTGCTCAGGCTCGCCGCCCCAGTGTCGCACCGGTGCGAACGGTGCGCGACATCGCTGCGAAGGCGGTACCGGCCAGCGTGACGGTGATCGCCCTCGGGGCGGACGGCGATACCATCGGCATCGGCAGTGGGTTCGTTATCCGCGCAGACGGGGTTGTCATTACCAATCACCACGTGCTCGCGGGCGCCTCACAGGCCAGGCTTATTCGTGCGAACGGTGAGGTCCTCGATCGCGTGACTGTCATTGACGTCGACTCCCTCACCGACCTCGCCGTGCTCAAGGCGACCGCGATTGACCTGCCCACACTCACGCTGTCGTCGACGGCCCCGAGCGTCGGCGATCGCGTGGTCGTGATTGGCGCTCCGCTTGGCCTCGAACATACGGTCTCAGACGGTATTGTCAGTGCGGTTCGTGTCGAGGGCGGACGGGAGCGCATTCAGATGTCCGCTCCGATCAGCCCTGGATCGAGCGGCGGCCCGGTGATCGATGACCAGGCGCGCGTCATTGGGATCACACGCGCGACCGTTCGTGCCGGGCAGGCGCTTAACTTCGCGATTCCGGCGAAGTACGCTCTGGCGCTCCTCGCTGAGACGCGGTCTGCGCCGCCGCGTTCAGTCGCCGAGGTCTTTTCCGGATCTGGGGCCGGCGAGGCGGTGAAGCGTCCTGCCGCACCCGCGCCGGCAGACGCCCCGACACGGGCGCCATTTCGAGCGCCGGCGCCCGGGACACCACGGAAGAACGCCTTGGTCGGCACTTTCAAAACACTGACGGAAGCAACGAACCCCAACGCAGCCCCGGATACTCTGGTGACTGGTTTGCTCGTGCTACCGGAAACGGGCGTGGGCTTCTGGCGTCCGCGGTACGTTAACGACTACGTCATGCTCGTCTCGGATGCGGTCGCGACAGGAAGCGGGCGTGTCGGGGTCAAGGCGGGGAGGATCCCGCTCGAGGGGTGGGTCACGGATAGTGGGTTCTACATCGCGGGTGAGGATCCTCGCGAGCGCCTCACGTTGCGCATCATCGCGACGCCGATCGATCTCCCGTTGTCGTATACGCAGGGCATTTATGACATCGCGGTGCGAACGTCGTATACGGCTGGCTCTTTCACTGGCACACCAACCAGCTGGTCGGGCACCGCGGCCATTATGACTACCGCGGACTCGATATTCGCGGACGTTTCGCTCACCAATACGGTCGGCGGAAGTACAGGGGCCTTCATCATGGCACCCATCGGGCCAACGGGCGCCTTTAAGTGGGAAGATCGGACGAAAGCTGTGAACGGTTACGTGCGGAACGGAAAGATCGAGTTTGACTGGATTGATCGACGGGAGAACAACGCGGTGTATCGCGGAATCGTCAGCGGGCAGCGCCGATGATCGATATTTTCGATTCAAGACTTTTGTCTTCCACCACGCAGGCGTTATTCACTGCACGCTGGGGGCTCGTGGATGCTGCCGCACCGTCCGCAGAGAATCTGCCGTCGGGGTGCTGATGACGTAGACGACGGTGTGGAGACTATGGGAGTCTTCGCGTGATGCAGCTTTGACACGCGCCGCAGTTCTTCTCGCTGGGTAACGAGGGCGCGCCACTGCTGCTCCCGCTCAAACTGCTGGCGAGCCGCATTGCGCTCGGTGGCGCTCGCCCACGGCGAGAGGTGTTGTGCGGACCATTGTACAAAGGTTGCCTCCGCTTCGACCGCTGCTTGCTGCGAGGCGCGTCGATCCTCCTGCGCGCGCGCAGCGGCCTCCATCGCTTCTCGTGATCTCCGCGCTTCACGCAGCGACTGAATGGCATCGACTGCGAACGGTCCAAAGATCATCGCGAAACCCGCGAGGACGCCGCCTGTCGTCCCACTCCCGAGCAGCGCCATCACAATGGCGACGTAGCCAAGGCCAGCCATGCATCCAACGGTACCTGTCATTAGCCCTCACAATCAGCGACCGCATGATTCCACCTATGTCCAGAGCGAGAATCTACGCGGTATTCACTGCCGTTGCCGACGTCCAGCATCCCGTGCGCCCGTTGTGCGGGTGTGAATGATCAGGCTGCTTACGTGGCCACTAGAAGGGATACCGTCTCTATTCCAAAGAGCCGACTCGGCGAGAGCCAGCGGTTCGGGGCCTTATCAGCTCGAATCCACCTCTGATAAAGGTGCTTCGTTCTGGCGTGTGCTCGACTGAAACACTATAGCCCGCCTGAGTCTGCCTCTCAGGGGCCATGGCGTGACGCCGGCCCAAACCGCGCTTTCGACCGAGCAGGCCTTACGGTTCGGCGATGCCGTGCCGACAGATCCCGTCTTCGAAGCGCTCTCTTCTTCCAACTGATCAGCCGCCGCTAGGAACGACGGGCCATCCTGCTGACCAGCAACCAGAGCCTCGAGGCCTGGGGTGACGGCTTCGGCGAGGCCGCCATCGTCAGCGCCATCACCGACCGGCTCCTGCACCACGCGACCACGATCAAGATCAGGGGCGACTCGCGCCGGCTCCGCGAGAAGCGCAAAGCGAGGCTGCGGCGGTCCACCGTCACAGCTCACGCGGAGCTGTGACCTTCACCCGGTGGGACTTTGAGACGATCACTGGGGGGAGAATCATTCGATTATTGACACGGTCGAACCGCGCGACGCCGTCCTCCGCAGGGAGGTACCGTCTCTCCGACCGTCCCAGCTACCGTCCCACCCACAGCTAGCGAACGCGCGACTGCCGAACGCGGCCTGCGGCGAGTGCAGCGAGCCGGTGGCTGACTACGCATTGGTGCGCCGCCAAGTCCATTCGTATCCCTTTGAAGCGCAATGGGTTGCAGGTCGGGAAGAAGAGGGGACGGGGAGGCAGCGGAAGTGCGCAGCGGTCACACGACACTTTGGATGACACCAAAGTTTCGGCAAGAAACGGGTTTATCCATGGTCGTCATTCGGCGAAGGTGGTCGCGCGCGCCTCTCGCTACGAGTGCTGAGTTCGCCACCGGCACGCAATTGGATATGCGACGCTTACTGGGACCAGACGGATGACGCGGCGGTGACGCGGCGAATTACTTCTCTGTTTTCGAGCTGAACGTCCCTGCACAAAGCAACGGGAGTGGCTACCCGAAGCGGTTGAGAATGATTTGTCAACCTTCGACGGAGTACATATGAGAATCCCCCATGGTAATCGCATTGCATGTCTCATCTTTTCTGCCGTGCTCCTCGGATGCGTCTCAGAGTTCGCGTCGGCTCCGTCAATGGCGACAGAGGTGCGAGAGTCAAAGGCAGGCACCGAAGAACTGACGAGCCGTATCCCGATATTCACCCTTGAGAACATCCCGGCCAATCAGAATGTCTGCGAGACCCAACGCTTCGACCCAACAGCACGGAAGTGGACGGCGGAACGTGAGGCCGTCGAGGCGTCTGTAAGCAAGCAGATCGAGTTTGCGCCGTATTCGGCTTTCGCGCTGTCGCGATCAACGCGCAGATCTGTCGCGGTGACGAACTGCATCTTGCGAACAGCGGCCTCGTCGCGTGCGTTCATCAGAAACTGGAGGGGCGCGCAGGCTCGGTCGAATGGGCGTCGCAGTACGTTCTCGGGTGACGAAATTTGGTGTACTGCTGATTATGGCAACGCGGATCGAATCGAGTGTAACGGAGTGACCTGCTTTTGGGGCGGCTACGCGACTAGTAGATCTGCGCTGCGTAGTCAGGGCGCGTCGCTCATTGGATCCTCTTGGGAGTGCGGAAACGGCTGTCAGGTGTTTGCAGTGGAAGGGGGCCTCGGGTTCTCTTGTCAGGATAATCAGGACTTCCCGACAAACTCGGGGGGAACCGCCTTGCCAAATGACTTTGAGTGTACGCCCGCACAAGTACCGTGGGGCGGAAATATCACCTGTAAACTTACCATTTCCGGTCACGCAGTCGGCGACGATACGGTGTATTGGAAGTTTGAGGCAGCAGACACGATTTCTGGCATGCAGTCGAATGTCGTCGTCGAGGATACGACCAACGCATTGACGTGGTCGGGGCCGATGGTCAAGTCGGGACGGGTGTCCGTGCAAGTACGGGTCAACGGCGTCCAGTACGCCAAGAACGCGAGTGTAACTGTTGATCGACGTCCTGGCTGGTCTTGGAGCGCCGCTCTTGGATGGCAGCCCGGTGCGCCGGGCGATATCGATGGGTGCTTTGATCCAGAAGGCCCCAATCGGATCACCGCTGGCCTGACGGCATCTGCAAGTTGTGCACAAACCGTTAACGCAGACATCCTCATTCCGATCTCTAGTCGATATAGGCGGGGGAGCGGATATACTCTTGATCAGGTCGTCGGTGGAGGGCCGAATCGAGGTCTCTGGTATGTCTCGTCGTTTGCCGTAGGTGCAGATCTCCGCACGCAGTTGCACAAGAAGTTCCGGGCCGACGGACCTACGTACAGCCTATCGCAGGTCGACTTCGGCTTCTATGTGAATCCCTGTGCCGGTAGCCAGCCAAGCAGAACGCATGAGTCAATGAATGCGTGCTATTCAACCGAATCAGCAGAATACAATAGGTTTACCTCGGTCATCTGGGCTCACGAAGCAAGTCACGCAAATCTGATCGTGAACATGGGCCGCACCACTTCATTCGATCTGCAGCGACTGACAGAGCGGGTTGTTGCGAACGAGAGCAACGTCGCGAGCTTTTTTGCTGAGACGGCCTACGAAGTTGTTAGGGATTCGCTCTTCAGAAGATCAAAAACGCTAGATCCGAACTCTTTCACGGACCACGCGACCATCAAATACGTGCCGCTGTCCACCGGACGATGGACGACGCAGAGAATTGACTTCTACCGGTGACTAACATGAACCGCCTTCTGACCTCTGTCACCTCACTGATTATCTTCGGAGCTTCGTTCGCGTTTAAGGCGAGCGCCCAGAATATTAGACTTGCATCGTCGGTCGCGAGCGCTATTCGAGACCGAGGAGACTTTGCACAGGTTGGCCGTAGCCTTCGAACGCCGCAGTCTTCCGCTACCTCGCGGGGCGATCTTGATGAGGCGGCGGACTCTCTGGTAGCGATCGCACTCTCGCCCGGCAGCGCTAACGTCGCAATTCGCACCCGCACCGCGGCCACCCTAGCATTGGGATACGCATCGCTTCCGTCGGAGGGACGCTTTGTGCGATATGCCGGAGCTGAGTCGCGTCTGTTCGCGATCGCGAGAGGGTCCACCGAAGATGACGTCCGACTCACGGCCATTCGCGCCCTCGCTTCGCCACGTGACACGATCGGCTTCATTGGAGCGTTGGAAGCGGTGGCACGAAAGCCCGGGTATGCCGCGACATGGGCAATCGAACGCCTGCTTCTTAGGACAGGGAAGGCTGGGATCGACGCTGCGAGACGCTTGTACCTTCAGCAGGAGGTTCCCGATCGTGACGCGTCAGCGGATCTGGCACGCGCAGCCGTCAGGCATGGATGGAATCGGTAGTGCAGCTGTGAGAGGTACGATTGGAGCGGCTATCGCATGCTTGAGCTGAGAGATCGTTTCATGCACAGGAAGTGAAACGGAAAGCGTCGCGAGCTGTTGGGCAACCACAGATGGGCCCAACAGACTGTCCGCGTAAGCCTTGGTCGGTGTCGTTTGGCTTGAAGTCCCCAGGCGGAACATCCCTAGGTTTTTGGGTGAATCGCTCGTGAGCCGTTAGCCGGGGAACTCGGTCAGTAGGTGAGTGCCCCGCTCGACGCCGAGCCGTAAAGTCGCGGTCTCGATGGCGGGCATCAGCGATAGATCACGGCAGACGGGGCATGGACTCGGCTGCGGGGTGATCGTCAGTCGGATCAAGGGCCAACTCGCGAGATGCGGGCTCGCCACCAAGAGCGCCCGGTCGATCAGCCAGTCGCGGGCGAGCTCCGCATCGCGGACTTCCACCACTCGAGCGAGGGTGGAAATGGAAGAGGGTGCTGGGAGGTCATTGGTTCGGAGTTTATTCGGGTACTCTCGGATATCACCCGCCCACTGACAGTTCGTTACAACGCCGACCCGGCGGCGCCGAACGGATCCATAGCGAAAAGGAGAGAAGTCGCCAGCCGTCGACACCGAAACTCACGGAACCACAATGGGTTACGGCGTCACATGCAATGCCTGGCGGCCACGCCAGGGAACGCGCGGTGTGCCGTTGGCGTACTTCTTGTCGTCGGTATTGCACCGGTGCCTGTGGCGCTTCGCTTGACACCCCCTGAACGGACCCGTAGGGTGTGGCATTCACCCTCGATGCATATGACCACTCTCTCGAAGTCTTCGCGGGCGCTGCTCGACGTCGCGTCGCCGCCCCGCACGCAGCCGTCGGACTCAGACGAGTCGCGCCGGGCCCACGCGATGGCCATTCAGAAGCAGATTCACGATCAGGGCCTCGCGACGATCGGCGCCAAGAACTCGCGCTACTTCGTGCGCAGTGACGAGGTTGCGGACTGATCGCGCTATATTGAGACAGTGAACGCTGAAGTGTAGCGGCCAGAGTATTCTGGCCGCTTTTTTTGCCCCTCGATTGCGACCCAACGATACGGATGACCACACCGGGACCGACCGCTTCCGTCTCTCCGCTCGCGGTGCTTGACGTTGCCCCCGCCGGCCGTGTGCACGTCGTTCCCGAGTATGCTGCCTCGCTGTATCGCGATCCCTTCGCCCATCGGCACATCATGGTCGGCCGTGACTCCCAAACGGATGTCGCGGTGATGGTGTTCGGCACGAGTGCGTATACGCAGTGTGCCTTTGGCGCGCCCTGCTTCGCCCTTGATGTGGCGCCCAACGGCCCGCCAAACGGTGGTGTGGAGCACCTCACGCACTTCAACTGCGCCGCCATCCGGCGCGTCCCCCTCGCTCGGCTCGGCAACCCGCGTGGTGTATTGCCGCCTGATTATCTGTGGGCACTCCGGCGACGGATTTCCGCCGGCATGTCGACATCAGGGCGGGCGACATCTGGGGCCGGTGAGCGCGGGGCGATCGCACGCCTTACGAAAGTGGGGCATGACTATTTCCACACCGAGTATGCCGTGATTCTCACGACGGCCGCGTACGCAGCACGCGAACAAGAGCACGTCGTCGTGCCCATCTACGACATGCGTCTAACCACGGTGCAGGAGCTTCCGTCGGACTGGCTCCGCTTCCCCGCGCTCTGGGGAAAGCAGATCACTGGTCATTTGGGGTCCGTTGAGTTCGCGGGGAGCCCCGCCGATGTGGCCTCGGTGCGCACGACGGACCATATCGCACAGGTGTTTCCACAGCGACTCACCACGGCGCAACTGGACCTGATTACCGACGGCGTAGCGCGGTTCTTAGGCCTGCACCATGGCGCCCAGGCGGACGAGAACGGTGTCTACTTGGCCGCTTGCCCGCATCAATGAGCGGGATTCGCGAGACGAAGGTCTGACCGACTACCCGAGGCGGCCCCGCCGCCGCAGTCGATCCCGCACGCCGTCCTCCGCCTCAACCATCTCCAGAGAAGGCGGGTCAATGTGCTGTCGCTCGGGGCACCGCACGCTTTTTCGCGCCATGCTGAGTAGCTGCACGAGCGGTGAGCTGGGTCCCGGCCGCATGTCGCGAGTAACGGAGCTGGCGAGCACCTCAAAGACTTCCTGCGCGTGTGCGGCGCTGCCCAATGAATGATCCCTCAAACAGGGCAGACCGTGCTCGAGCGAGTCGCGAAAGATGCTCCGGAGCTCGGGAATGTACGAGGCGGGGTCGACGCCGCTGGCAATTGTCGCTTCCAGTTGTGCAAGCCGCGCGGCGAGTGTCTGGGGATTCCGGGATGGCATAGCATCGAAAGTCGCAACACACGCGACTTCGATCAATACTCGGCAAAGATTTCTTCAGCGAAGCCGGCCAAGCGCCGCACTACCGTCGCGCCGAATGCATCGGTCAGTATGCGCAGATTCTGGACATCGCGATCATACATCGCATCGATCTGCTGCAGATCATCAGGTGTCCGACCCTCAAGCGGCCAGAAGAAGCCCGACGCCTCACACCACGCGCGGGACCCCCGTGGATGGCCGCTGCGAGCCGCGCCATGGGCAAAGATCATTAGCGCGAGCACCGGCGGCGTCGGGGCATTCTGCGGCGTCCGAACGGAGATGCGCAGATTGTTCGGAGTATAGAAGTCGACGAGCCACAGTCCGGCTGGGGTGCGCCGGACGACCCATACCACCCCAAGGCGACGCAGCAGCGCGGTCGCCCGGGCGATGGGTCGTAGACTGCGCCGAACGCGATGTCTCTTTGAGGGCTTAGTACGCATGTCGCTATCAAGCCACCGTCGGCCCTCCAAAGACAATTCGGGAGCCTGCCTCTGTCTCAAAACCGGCAACGGCTGAGTCTGTCAAAACTGTCTGGCTACGACAGTTCGGTATAGGACAGGATTAACGAAAAATGTGCTCCGTGTCCGCTTTCGGCACACCGATGAAGCGCGCATCTCGAAGTAGAGATGGCGGTCAATCCACCTCGACGGGGCGTATCGCCAGGGATCCCTCGGTGTTGATTGAAACCCGGACAGACTGTCGCTACTCTGGTGCCTGCTTTTCGTCCTCTCAGGACTTACGGAGGGCACCTCTCAAGACATCTGAAGCCCGACAGTCGGCCTCCGTATCTCTTGATGCGGTTCGCCAGAAGTTTGGAGCGGCTCACCAAAAGTTCGGAGCGGTCGACGCGGTCGAGGGTGCAGTATCGCGACAGTCGATCGCGAATGGCAAAACGGCCCGCTGACTCTGAGGTCAGCGGGCCGTTCAGTCTGCGATACGGGTGGTAGGCGATGCGCGATAGAGGTATAGATACCTCACATTCGTGCCGAGCAATTCGCTCGAGTTATTCTCGGGTGGTCCTCACCGAGCAAATGGCTGCCGGACTAGCCAGGCGTCGAATGTACGAGAGGCTGCGGCCTCAACACGCCAGCGATGCGCGATCGTAGGCGACTGCGTGAGATTGACGGGCGAGCCAACGTTCAAGAGTGCTGTATATGCCTCAAGAAGCATGTTGGCAATCACGCGCGCATTCAGATAGCTCTCGCGATCAAAGCGGACGACACTTCTGATCGAGGTCGCCTGCGCAACGAGTCCTCGAAGCGGCTCATCCAGCTCGGGGGAAAGCCCCGGTTCGAATCGAGGAAGAAGCGAGTGGACTGAGGCCCGAATACGGTCCCAGTCCGTCAGCCCCTGCGCGCCTATCCTTGGTGCGAGATACGTTGTGGTCCCGATTGAGTACTCCGCGATGCATCGGGGGTGGCACTTGGCCAGACACTCAATGGCTCCGCCTGCCGTGTCGCGCCACGGAAGATCGAGTTCGTCGTGCGTGACCGGTCGACCACACCACCGCATCGCGTTCCGCAAGGCGATCAAGGCTGAGCATGTCCGGTCCACGGAAGGTCAGTCGTCAATGAGCGTCAGGCGCGCGCCCTCATGGGCTCGCTCAATCAGTTTCAGCGCACGGCCGCGCATAGGCAGTGGCTCCGCCGCGATTGGCGTCAACACCGCCTCGATCGTGTCGGCGGACGCTTCCGGCTCGACCGCCGCGGCGAATGCCAGCGCATCAATATCCTGCCGCTGATGGCCGAATGATCGCGGGTCAATCCGTAGCGGCGCTCCCAAGAGCGAGGCGCCGATCAACGCGCCGTAACGAATACCTCGAGGGACCTCTGGATCACTCAGCAGCGGGATCACCACGGCGGCATCCCGCATGATGGTCCCGAATAGCATGCACGTGGTGTCAACAAGAGTCTTGGCGCGGGGCAGGGGCATGGTCTCCAGCAATCCTTCCAAGCCATCCAGCACGTCGATGCTCGTCTCGGCGGTGGAGATCTCCAGCACTCTGCCTAAGCCAGGGAACCGCCTGGCGCCGCTCAGAATACTCGCCGACCGCCGGCGCCTCGGCACACGTTCGAAGAGCTCCGCCCGCCAGCGCTCGAGAGCTGTCCAGTCGCGAAGCCCTCGATCGGCCACGAACACGCGTTTACTGCTCGTGGGGGCATCCTGTGCGGCGAGCTTCACCAGGAGCGGCGCGACGGCGAGCACACGTTCGCAGCGCAGAACGACCCGCTCGCAGGTCTTGCGTAGGCGCGGGGTGGTGATCCAACTCATGATCTTCGACGCGGCCGTCACTGCGTGTGCGGCCAGCGCCGCGATGTCCGCCTCACTCCGCACCATGGACCGAAGCGCCGCCCTCCGATACTCGTCGCGTGCCACAAGCACGTGTTGAAGCGCGCTGCCGATGGAGCCCGCCCGCGAGCGGAGGTCGTGCTCAAGGTCCAGGTCTTTACCGAACGCGAAGCGTTCGATCGCATCCTCAAGCCCGATGAGGTCATGGTGCAGCGTCGAGCTTCCACCGGTGGAGTACCGCGAACCGAGCGTACCGCGCGCGGCACCCGACGGCCTCCAGGCGTTCAGCCCCTTGGTCTGCCCGAGTACCACGGGCAGGTACGACTGCATCAGTCTAGAGACCGCGGCGCGATACTCAAGCAACGCTGCCGAGGCCCCGGGCAGTCCAGCCTTCGCCCACGCCCGAATCTCGGCGCGTGACACCGGACGTCCAAGTTCGCGCGCCAACTCGTCGACGAGCTGATGCGCGAGAGCGCCCTGCGAAATGATCACCCGTTCTGGTTTTAAGTCGATTCCGAGTGGACCCCACACCCAACGCGGTCGTCGTTGATCGGGGTTGCGGGTGGCGACAAATGCGCGTGTGATCTTTCCGCGTTTAAGCAACGCGTGGCAACACACCGTGGCAAACTGCGAGGTGCAGAAGATGTTCTGCTGCAGGAGCGCATCTCGGACGGCCATCGACTCTACGCCGCGTCCCGCGCGGGCGACTTGCTCCTTGAGCGCCTGCTCGAACGGGCCGATGATCTGGCGTCGTCGCAGCGAGTGTTTCGCCGGCACCATGCGGTGCACCTCGGGATGCGTCGCGGGGGCGACCGCCAGCACGCCGGTCGGCAGATATCCGATGTGGACGGCAGTGCCGTCGAGTCGCAGCAGGGCCTGAAAAACGCGGTCGAACGATCGCCGCGAACGCCTGGCGACGGACTGTATTGTCGGCACGAGAGCGGGCGGCTCCTGCTCTCGTGTCACGATCGCCTCGAGCAGCGCGATCACCTGAGGGTCGCGTACCGTCGACGAAGTTGCGACACCGGCTTTATTCGGCATGAGGCGTTCCTCGCTTCTTGTTGCGCCCGGCTTTCCTTCGAACGGGGAGGATGGCGATGCGCGCACCCTCGCGATGCTGATGGCCGATGTACTGACGGGCGAGCACGGTCAGTTGCCCAAGCAGGCTCTGGGTCGTAAGGGGGCCGCGCTGCTGGAGTCGATCCGCGATGACTCGCAGCGAACTTGCTAGACTGACGATCGTTCTGAGCGTGACATCGTCATGGCCAAGATGTCTCGCGATCCAGTCCGCACCGCTGTCGTCGCTCGAAAATTCCGGCGTGGTTCGGAGTTCGGGAATCCACGCGACGAGATAGCGCGCGAGGTCTCCGAGCGCATCGGCGTTGAGGGTGACGACGTTCTGGATCCGTTCGCGTGGACCGATGCGGGATAGCAGCGCTCGATCGTGTGGCGTTGATGCGATCAGCACTACCCCAAGCCAGGGCTCCCGCGCTTCATTGCCGGCTCGATCGTCCGCTTCGGCAAGCAAATCCAGAATCGCCTGCGTGGCCGGTCCACTCAGGTTGTGCGCCTCGTCGATGACGAGCACGGTGCGCCCATGTTGACTCATGGCGCTGAGCAGTTCGCCGCGCAGCGCGTCGTCCGGCACACGATGGCGTGACACGCGTTCTACGATGCGGCGGTACTCCGCCTGTCGGGCGATGGCGAGAAACGTGTCCCGGGCTGTATTGGCGACAATGAGTGAGCAGGCGATCACACACGGTAATGGTCCATCTCCAGCGAGCTCTCGGAGATGGCGCGTGAGCAAGCGATTGACCGTGAAGCTCTTTCCGATACCGCGTGGACCCGTGAGAATCAGGCGCGCATTGGCGCAGACCGCCTGCACGAGCGCATGACGGAGCTGCCCTTCGAGTCGACGCTCCTCGATGTAGGGCAAGGCGCGCTCCTCCGGTTGCTCCAGCTGTATCGTCTCAGGCACCGGCGCGGATTCCCGGTCTAGCGTCGGGATGATGGGCATTACAGGGTATCCTCGGCGATGTATTGATCGACGCGCTCAGCCTGGCGGAGCTGCTCAGCGGTGAGGATGTCGAAATCGGTTCGAAGATCCTGCGGCGTGGAGTGCCGCTCGCCGGCATGGTCGTGATGCCTCTCGGTTGGTGTGAACACGGCAGGGTGGCGCGCCTGTTCAGACAGTGCGTCAAGGGCGTCGTCCATATCGCTTGGATTCAGCGCTGAACGGTCGGGCTGCGGAATTGCCAGATGCACGCTGGCCGGATCGACATCATCAGAGGCTCGCCGCGCCCGCGCCGCGCCGTTGATGACGAAGTCTCGGAACGCCGTCGGCGAGAGCGGTTCGTCTCGGCGTGCGAGGAATACAAGGGCGTCGCGCTGGCGCGCCCAGACGCCGCGCGCTCCGGGATCGCCGTAGAACGTCACCAGCTGAGGAATTGCGGCCGCAAACAAGGCCGCCGGGTTTTCTGGCCGGATCAGAACGCGCCCATCGCGGTGCAGAAAAGGCAGGCCCTCTCGGGTCACGCGGTGGGTTTGCACGGGCAGGAGCCGGAGCAGCATCTGACCAGACCTGGCGGTCGACGACCGATGACGAAGAAACGCGTCGGCTCGCGTGAGGCGCCCCTTCTGATAGCGGGACCCGTTGTACTGGGTCACCGCAGCGTCGACGAGATCAAACACGGCGGCGTGGTCCGGAAGCTCTTCCGCTTCGACAATGCGGTGTCTCGTGAGTCGCTCCGGACCGTGCGCGGCGACCATCGTTCGCGCGCGTGGGGGCCCCTCGCGTACTTCGAGGTTGGCCATATCGGCCGGGTGCACCCGATCCATATGCGATGGCGTGGTCGCGAGGTGCGACTTGAGGATGCCGATCGTGCGTTCAGCGGCGCCGTTATTGATAGGCCGTCGCACCGGCACGCGCTCGTGACGTGGCGGCTCGGCCTCTTCTATCGCTGGCGCC
Source organism: Gemmatimonadaceae bacterium (assembly GCA_019752115.1). Taxonomy (NCBI): domain Bacteria; kingdom Pseudomonadati; phylum Gemmatimonadota; class Gemmatimonadia; order Gemmatimonadales; family Gemmatimonadaceae; species Gemmatimonadaceae bacterium. The sequence goes on along the minus strand of JAIEMN010000027.1, from coordinate 22,004 downwards.
GCGCCGCGGTAGTCAGCCCAGCTGCGCTCGAGCAGACGATGGGTCGAGTGATTATCCCAGCGGATCACGTTCGGGCTCGCACCGGCAAACGGGCGGCAGGAGGGCGGCGCCACGTCGGCCGACGCCGCCGTGATCAGCGCCGCCATGACGTCATCGGCATCGAAGCCCAAACGAGGGTCACGGTCCGGTCTCCCGTTACCCACGGGATTCACCAGATACCATCCGACGATGATGCTAGAGGTATGATCCCGTACCACGACCACCCACGGCCGGTACGAACGGAAGCCACGCGCGATCGGACAGAAGTACCGAGCCCACAGCGGCAGCATGCCTTCATCGATGCACCATCGATAGTGCGTATTCTCTCGGGGGAGATGCCCCGTCACACTCGCATCCAGTTCGGCAGCGCGACTGCCATGCCGTGCGGCCACGAGCTGTCGATAGCCGACGTCAGCCAACAGGCGTCGAACGGTGCTTGGCGACGGCTGCGCCCACCCGCGCTGCGCCGCGGTTTCGGCGACGACCATCGTCGCGGCTTGCGGTGCCACGGCTTGTGCCTGAAGAATGGCGGACCGAAACGCTTGAGCCTTCACTTGGTCACGATGGAATCGTGGGCGTCCGGTTCGCGGCTTGTCGAGATAGGCGTGCGGCTCCCGATGGCCGGCGTCCCACGCCGCCTTCAGTCGGCGCACTTGCGCCGGCGACGGAATGGGACCGGCGGGAGCAATGCCGATCGCCTGTAGATCGCTGAGTCTGGCGCGGATGGACCCACGCGCGGTTTGTGATGCGACTGCGATGGCCCGCGCCCACTGCCATCGCGCTCGTGCGCGTTCATCTGCCTGTACTGCGACCGCCGTCTGTTCCTCGCGGTTCGCGTCCGTGGGGCGATTCACGGCGCGTAAGCGTGGTTCTCCGCCAAACATGTTCTCCTCGTGTGGGCGACGATGTCGGCGCACCGCTCGGCACGCCAACCTGCCGACACCCTGGTCCTCGCGGTCCGCGTCCGCGAATTCGGGAGAACATTGCACCGAACAAACGCCGAAACACAAGCAAGCTCGTCCGTCAAACACGGACGTTAATCATTGCTTTACAAGGACATATTTGCGTATATGACCGCAAAAACGGGATAAATGTTGATTGGGCTACGTTTCGCCAAATGTGGGGCTATACCGATCTTTCGGATGTCGACATTCGTCTCCTGGTCGGGAGACGCATCAAAGCCTGGCGTACGCGGCAGGGCATGTCGGCGCGCCATCTCTCGCTACAGCTCGGGTTCTCGCACGGCGCGCTCAACGAGTACGAAGGGGGCCAGCGCGAGCTGTCGTATCGGAAGCTGTGGATACTCGCTGACTTCTTCGGGATCACGGTGGAAGACCTCCTCGGTCCTCCCCGGAGCAAGGACGAGCACGAGTTCCTGCTCGAGCGTGCCGCGATACCCAAGTTTGAGGACGACGACGAATAGTTCCGGTGGGCACTGCGCCGACGCCTCGCGCGACGCCCTCGCGGGCCTCGCGCATGAGCACGAGCGCGTCGGCCCATGTTCGCTGTCGCTTCGTACCTTCGACTGTCCGTCGATCGGTCCTTGGCATGGCTATCGTGTACTGGAGCGTGACTGATGAGCGATCAGGTCCCGCCCCCGCCGCCCATCTCCTCTGTCTGCTTCGATCATGAATGCTCCTGGGCATGATCTCCGGCCGGCGCTATTCGCTGGTGCACCGTGGTATGAGGCCTTGCAGGCGGGGGACGCTGAGACCTTCGGCGCGTGGCGAGTCACGAAGGGGGACGAAGAAGCGTACTGGAGGCACCTGCTACAGCTCGCCGCGGCGTTCGCGCAGCGACACGGCCTACTGGACGCATATCGAGAACGCTTCCGAGGGATTCCTCCCCATGCGTTGACCCATGCCCGTGCGAAGCGCGAGCAGCGCGGCAGCACGGATCCAATCTGGGACATCGCGAACGAACTGATCGTCGCAGCCTATCTCGAGCGACTCGTGGGCTGGACCTACCTCGCCCATGAGCCCCCGGGCCGTGGCTCTCACAAGGGGGAGTGGGCCTTCCGGACGTTGTCGGGACGTACCGTATTCGTGGAAGTGAAGAGCCTCCACGAATCCGAAGAACTGCCCACCGGCGTGTATAGCCGCAGTGTCCAAGGTCCCCGAATACGTGGTGTGCTCAAGGGGGCCTACAAGCAGTTGCCGAATGACGACCGCGCCACGCTGGTAGTGCTCGTGAGTCGCGGTGAAGTGTTGCGGCTGCCGTTCGGTATCCTGTTCGGCGACATTTTTCAGAGCTTGTTCGGACAGATGCAAATCCGCTTTCCCGTGGGCGCTGCGTTCCACAGCGGCGCGATGCGGATGACCCCCTCGTTCGTGGACACGTTCGTTCAGTCTGGCAAGCATCGGCAGTTGGGCGTAGTAGCCGGACTCTCCATTAGCGGCGATGAACGTCCCAAAGCGCGCTTTTATGCCATTCACAATCCGTACGCGCGCGAATCGTGTCGCTTGCCGCCGTCCGACTTCGACGGCATCGCGCAATTCGTGGTGGATGCGAACGGCACTGGCGTTCAGCTCGACGGACTCAGCCTTGAGGAGTCCTGGGCACGTATCGCAGCTTGGGCACCCCCTGGGTGATTGACACTCCCGTTGGCGCTGCGCGAGAGCGTGCAGACGCACGCCGTGTCAGCCTTTCTTGACAGTGAAGCGCGCCTCCCTCTCACGCGCGCCGCGCGCTCGCATGTCAACAAATGTTGACACTGTCGGCGACCAGCGCGAGCCACTCCTCCGCGTTTTGTGTTCGTTTGGTGGATGTCACGAGACCGTGTTAGGCTCCATGGTCACCGCGTTCGTGTCCTTTGCCCGGAGCCGTGCGTGAAGTCACCGATGGTGGAGTATCGGAAGGGAGACCCCGTTGCCCATGACGGCCACATTGCGCGCTCGAATGGCCGATGGGCAGACGACAAGCTGTCGTTCCTCGATCGCTACTTGGCACCTGCGCTGACGGTGGCAGCACGTCACTTTTGCCATCGCGTGTACGTGGACCTTTTCGCCGGACCGGGCGTCTTCTTTGATGCGCGTGCTCGGGAGTTCTTGCCGGGGGGCGCGATTCGTGTCCTCGACGCGCTCGGCGAGCCGGCGCGCGCTCGACGGGCTCAGTTCACGCATGCGATTCTGGTCAATCTCGATGAGGACGATCACGACGCGCTGACGGCACGTGTCGATGCACTCCACGCCGAAGGACGCCTCACCGTTCCGCGGCAGAACATTCAGGTCATCAACGACGACGCCAATGCGGTCGTGCGACGCCTAGCGCGCATGATGCCGCCACGGCCATATGTCTTTGCGTTTGTCGATCCGGAGAAGCCGGGGCACTGGCCCTGGGCATCCTGCCAGGCGCTCCGCGCCTCGGTTCCCGGGGCGCTCGATCTGTACCTGCTGTATCCGGGGATGATGGGGGTCAATCGCGCGATCTCCTATCGCGGGAATCCCTTGGAGCGCGCCTTAACCGCGTACTTCGGTTGCGACGATTGGCGTCGCATCGCGCGAGCACGCCGCACGGACGCGGAGAGTCCGGAGATGCGGCAGGAGCTCGAAGCGCTCTACGAACGGCAACTGGCAACGCTCGGGCTGGCGCATGTGTTACGCCCGCGTCGCATCTACCGGACCGGTGCGTGCGAGTTGTACACGATGTTCTTCGCAAGCCGGAAGCCAGTCGCGCTGAAACTCGCCGAGTGGGAGATGGATACTGTGAGCCCGCAGCTCGGATTGTTCGCTGGGTGAGTCCTACACGTCGGACAGGGTAGGCGCGGGGTACTCGTTCCACTCGACGCCGTCGAGCAGGCGTCCGCCTGCTTTCGGGTGCGCGCCGCCCCACTGCTTCCAAAAGAACGCCGCGCCGGCGCGCTTCACGCCATCGCGGAGCCCTCGTGCCCACTCCAAAGAGACCGGGCGAGCGCCGGGGCCACTCTCTCCGCCGCCAATCACCCAATCGATGCCACGAAAGTCCACGGCATCGAGCGGGCCCAAGAGCGGCTCCGCGCTCACGAAGCGCACTGCGGCGGGAATTTCTCGGAGCAGGTCGATCCGCCGCGCCGTGTCTTCGTGTTCGACTGAAACCCCAAGCCAGATATGCGACGGCCACGCAAGTAGTGTGGCGAGTCGCCGTGCGCGCTCCGGGCGCTTCGTCAGGACCTGAAACTGGTGCTGCGGGGCGGCGACCATGGCCTCCCACACTTGGCGGATCTGCGATTCCGGGAAATGAGCGTGAAAGACGTCGGACATGCTATTGACGAACACGCGCCGGGGCGCTCGCCAGCTTGTGGGGAGCCGCAAACGATCTGGCCAAAACCGAGGGGCAAACGGATCCGCCCGATTGCGTGGCGTGTCCCGGACCGGAGTCTGTTGCCGATAGATAGTGTCAAGGCGTGTGCGCGCTACCGACGCCGCATAGCAGTGCTCGCATCCCGCGGAGATCTCCGTGCAACCCGTCATCGGGTTCCACGTGACGTCTGTCCATTCGATCCCGGTTGTTCGCTTCATCACCAGTTCTCCGATCGCTTGGTCAGGTCACTTTAGCGGCACGCTACTTTCGCCACGAACCCCTATCCGCTGTCGCGCCGGTCAACGCGCGGCGCTCGTAAACACTACCCGACGACGCAAGGTCCTCCGTCGTGCCCAGCGCCTAGAGCGCAAACACTTCGTCCTCGCCATCCCGCGGAGGACGACGGCGTACGGGCGCCTGCACCACAATCGTGAGGTCGTCCGGTACGAGGCGCAAAGCCTGCCCAATCTGCTGCGGTCCCATGCGCGCGAGTCGCTCAAGCACGGCCTGTGATAAACAGCCCGATGCCGCGCGCACCGTGAAGGCCTGCGGATCAGCCTCGGCGGCCTGCGCCAGGAACGCGAGCGTCTGCTCCGGCACCTCGAGTTCAACGCCCAAGGTCGCTGCGAGCGCACGGACATGCGTGAGGCCGCGCGGGTCATGCTGCAGTCGCTCCACGAAGGCCGCCCGCGTGAGCGGGGCGAGGACGAGTCGGATCGGGAGCCGACTGGCGAGCTCCGGACTCATCCCCCAGGCAATCAACTCTGGATCGGTCGGCGGACGCTGTTCCGCGACGAACCGCGTGGTGGCGAAGGCGCCACACGCCGCGACAACCCACCGGTCGGTGCGGATCGCCGCGCCATCCTTCAAGCGAATTGGCGTGCCGCCCCAGACCAGCCCGAGCATCGCGTGCTGTCGCTCCAGCCGGACCTCCGTGCCATACCGGTCATCCGGCGACGCCCGACACGCCTTGTCGATCTCGTCGAGCACCAGCACCGCCCCCGCGCGCCACTGCTCGATCGAATACTGGCCCGGTCCCCGACCGATCCGCGCGTTGATCAACTCACTCACGTTGGTGCCGGACCAGCCTTCGGGCGTAATGATGCTGGCATCGATATGCAGGCTGGGCACGCCAAGCGCGTCGGCGAGGGCGCCGAGCAGAAACGTCTTCCCCGCGCTGGGCGGGGCCGTCAGTAAGAAGCGCGGGCCGTACCCGTGCGCGCGGTAGGCCGGTGACGCCAGCAGCGCGAGGAGCCGTACCACCTCAGGATTACCCGTGACTCCCGCCTCGCCGAGCCGTTCAACAATCGCTTCAATGCCCATCCACGCGTCCCGGGCCTCGTAGACCGCGCCGGTTGCGGCCCCCGCGGTGTCGGCCTCGTCGTTCGTGTCGTCAGCGTCGAGCGCATCGCGATCGTCGCGATCGTCGCGATCGTCGTCCTCATCGAGATCCGCGAGGCTGACCGCATCCGATCGCGGACGCGTCGGGTCGCGTGGGGCCGTCCCTGGAACACTCCACAGCTCCAGCTGCACCGCCGCATCGACCGCGGACACACACGCGTCAGGATGGCCCCAACGGCCCCACGAGGGGGCCAGTGCGGTGCAGGTCAGCGCATACTCAATCACGTGGTCCATGGCGACCTGGGCCTCACGCACCAGCCACCACGACCACGACGGAGCGAACGGAAGAGTCAGCTGGAGAGAGGAGGCCATTTTCGGTATTTATTCGGCACCTTCAATTTCATTAAATCGGTGCCCGGGAGCAAGCTGTCTCATCCATATGAGATACCTACCCGCGCGGACGGCAGCGCGCGCCAGAATGCGTAGCGCACCGCAGCGGTCGCCGTGCCGCACCTCAATGACGACCGATCGCTGAACCGACGCGATGGCAATCCCACGCGTCTATCAATGTCAGCATCACGCGCTTGTGTAAGGGCCCCGCCGCGCACCCACGCGATATGTGGCGTGCTGCATTCGGGTTTGCTGTCATGGAAAACGTGAACTCCGAATGGCTACTGTATTCCGTCGCGCGCGATCATATCGTCCCTAGACGTGTTGATGCTGATTGCATGCGTTCGCACGCATCATGCGCAGGGACGAAATACGCAGGTAATGCCGTATTGCATTACGTGGCGCGACGTCTACTTTCTTCCGCGCTGTTTGTTCACTTGTAGGTATTTCATTGAAGCCGTCATGCTGCACCGTGACGGGAATCGGAGGACGTATGACGCGAATCGCGCGGAGCGCTCTGCGCTCGCTGCTGGTACTGAGTGTCGTCAGTTGCGGTGGTGGCGGTGGTGACGTGGGGACCACGGCGCCGCCCCCGGTGCCCTCGATCGCCACCGTCGAGGTCTCGCTCGGTGCGAGCGCGCTCACCGTCGGCGCGACCACGACGGCTGCTGCCACGCTCCGCACCGCGACCGGTTCAACCGTTTCCGGAAAGACGGTCTCCTGGTCATCCAGCACCCCAACGGTCGCATCGATCGACGGATCGGGAACCGTCACGGCGCTGAGTGCGGGCACCACGACGATCACGGCCACCGCCGAGGGACGCAGTGGATCGGCGGTTGTAACCGTAATGCCCGTGCCCGTGGCGAGCATCAGCGTGTCCCTCGCCGCCACGTCGATCGTGGCGAATACCAGCGTCCAGGCGACCGCCGTGGCGCGCGATGCCGCCGGCGCCGTACTCTCAGGCCGGCAAATCACGTGGACGACCAGTGCGGCGCAGATTGCGACCGTCTCCCAGACGGGGCTCGTTCAAGGGGTCGCGCCGGGAACCGCCACGATCACCGCTACGTGCGAAGGCCGGAGTGCCAGCGCGACGATTACGGTGACGCAGCCGCCAGTGGCGAGTCTCGTGGTCAGTCTGGCCACCACGACCCTCACACCTGGCCGCACCACGCAAGCCACGGCCCTCCCCCGAGACGCGAGCGGGGCTACGCTGAGCGGACGCACGGTCACCTGGGCGAGTACGAACGAATCGGTGGCCGTGGTCTCCGCGAGTGGGGTGGTCACCGCGATCGGTGTTGGCGCGGCGTCGATCACCGCGACGAGCGAAGGCGTGACGGGCAGTGCGGCACTCACGGTCGGACCGGCTCCCGTCGCGACGGTGCAAGTCACGCCAGGGACGAGCACCCTGGCGGTTGGACAGTCCACCGCGTTGCAGGCGACATTGCGCGACGATCTGCAGAACGTGCTGACGGGACGACCGGTGGCCTGGACCACCAGCAACGCGACGATTGCCCAAGTCTCGTCGTCGGGCGTGGTGACCGGCGTCTCGTCGGGGAGCGCCACGATCACCGCGACCAGTGAGGGCAAGTCCGCCACGGCCGCCATCACCGTGACGGCCGCGGCCGTCGCGTCCGTGACGCTCTCGACCAATTCGTTCAGCATGCTGGCGGGGGACTTCCGCACGCTGATTGCGACCTATCGGGATGCGCAGGGCAACGTGCTCACCGGACGGTCGGTCAGCTGGTTCTCGAGCAATCTCAACGTCGTGGATGGCCAGGTCTTCGGGGACACGGCGGTCATCACCGGGCTCACCGCCGGTGCGGCGGTGGTCACCGCCAATGTCGAGGGACGGCAAGCCAGTATCACGGTGACCGTACTGGCTCCGACGACGAATGTTTGCACGGCCATCGCGGGGGCGTCGATCTTCGCAAATGATGGGAAGTATCTCGGGCGCTTTACGAACCGCTTCGACGCAGAGTCCGTGTTGAACCAGTTTGGCCAGTACGGGAGTCCGTATGCGGCGCTGAGCACCAACAATCAGTACGGCACCTACGGCAGTCCGTATAGCAGCCTCTCAGCGAGAAACCCGTACACATCAACACCGCCGATCATTGTGAAGAACGGCACCGCACTCGCGTACTACACCGTGAATGCGACCAAGACGCCAAGCGTCGCGCCCGCATACGCGCTGACCTGCACGTTTCCGTAGGACGCGGATCGTGAGTGACGTCTTCCACCGTTTCACCAACGAGCATCCCAATGTACAGAGTCCAGTCGCGGTTCCCTAACGTGCTACGCGCCGGTTCATTGCTGCTTGCCGGCCTCCTGTCGGGGGCCTGCGCGCCGAGTGGGACGGTGCAGCTTGAGCCGCATCCCGTCCTCGCGAGCGTGCCGCCGGGGGATGTTCAGTTTTTCGACGATGTCACGCTCGAGGAGATTGATGCCGCGCATGTCCAGCGCATCGGTATCGTGGGGGAGAAAGCCCTGAAAGGATTCTCGACCGAGGCCGTCAGCGCACGAAAGCAGGCTCGAGAGACGGTCGCGAGCGCGGGAGCAAACGCGTTTTTGCGCCGTGACAAGCGGTCGCTCGTCGCGGTGCACCTAGACTCGGCGGGGTTCGCGACCGTTCGGTCCATCTCGTCCGCGCGGACAGCGCGCGCCATCGGCGCCTCCCGAGACGGCGCGTCAGCGAAGTCTGGCGACGTGGTCCAGGTCAAAGGCTACTGCCGGAAAGATGGTGTCTGCGTGGCACCGCACACGCGCGCCAAGCCGTCGAGCAAAGGGAGCACGAAGAGTACGGGTGGCACATCGAGTTCCGGTCGCCGTCGCCGCTAGCGACATCCCCTCTGTCCCGAATCCGAACGTCGCATGCGAACGATTGCCCGCCTGGTGGCCGTTGCGATCATTATCCTCGGTGCGGCGGCCCCCGCATCGGCCCAACGCCAGTGCAAGAAGGGGATCCCGTGTGGGAATAGCTGCATCGCGGCGAACCGAACCTGTCGCGTGGGTACGCCTGCTGCGGCGCCCGCGCCCGCGGAGGCTACGCCAGCGCCTGTCCGTTCACTCATCGACTCGAGCGCGCTGAGGCCAAGGGATTCAAGCTCGGCTCCAGGAGCCCCCGTGGGCGGCGGTAGTGCCAAGGTGTGGGTCAACCGGACAAGTCATATCTATCATTGTCCGGGAAGCCGGAACTACGGCACGACGAAGAACGGCGTGTTCATGAGTGAGAAGGACGCCATGGCCCAAGGCAATCGGGGTGCCTACGGTCGACGATGCGACGGCTAACGGCATTCGTTGCGTTCTGTGGACTTGCTTCGACTGAAGCGGCTGAACCACGGCCCCAGCATCAACCCCGGTGCGGAGTCGATCGTTGGCCGGTGAAGGTGCTCGCCGACTCGGATGCGGCGGCAATTGATAGCCGCGTGGTCGAAACCACGGTCGCGGCGCTGAACGAGCTCCCGATACCGGAGATGGCGTACCCGCAGGCCAGACGGCTGCCGCCTCACGAGCTTCGCGTCTATCGCGTGCGCGCTCAAGTTGCCCAGATCATCGTAGAGGATGATCGTGACTGGCACGTGGTGCTCCGGGACTCCGCTAATCCGACGGCAACGATGATCGTTGAGATTCCCGACCCGAGCTGCGTGACGAACCAGGATCACTCGGCCCGCTTTTCTGCCGCGCGCGATTCGCTCCGCCTGGTTCCTCGAGCTGCGATGGCCACCTTCGAAGGCGTTGGGTTCTTTGACTTCATTCATAAACAACGAGGGCGTGCGCGAAATGGGTTTGAGCTCCATCCCATCCTCCGGATCGCCCGGTGATCGGCGCCGTCGGCTTGTAACGGTGCGGGCGCTGAAAATGCGTCGGAAGCGAGTTCGTGATGGATGGCGACGCTGCCGTACACGGCCTTCGGCAAAGCATACGGCGTGGTGTGGGTTGGGCGCACTCTTTGAGTCTATGCGATTCGCGAGCCCGAGTACCGCCGAAGCATCGCGCCTGTGCGTCGGCCATCAGAACGAGGAGCGGTATCAGTGACCCGTGTTCAGAGTTACCAGCTGATTGGCCTCCTCGCCGGGATACTGTTCACCGGCGGCGCTAGGTGTAATTGCTAAGGACGTTGTTCACAGCGCAGCAGGTAGGCGTGAGGCTGGGGGAAGATAGTTCAGGGCGCTGTGACGTCGCTGAAAGTTGTAGAAGATCAGGTAGTCATCGAGGGCACGGGTGCGCCAGTACGAGCGGCCGAAGGCCCGCGCGTAGGCCCATTCCGTGAGCAAGGTCCGGATCACGCGTTCGGCTTTGCCGTTGGTTTGGGGACGGTAGGCGCGCGTAAAGCGTTGACTGATCCCGAGTTCAAGACACGTGGTGGCAAAGGTCAGCGAGCGGTACGCACTGCCGTTGTCCGTCAGAAGCCGCTCGACCGTGATGCCGTGACTCGCGAACCAGGCGACCGCCCGCACGAGGAAGGCGGCGGTGGTCTCCCCCAGCTCGTCGGGGAGGACCTCGGCATAGGTCAGGCGCGAGTGATCGTCGATGGCGACGTGGAGGAACTCCCAGCCGATGCCTCGCACCCGTGTCTCGCGCTGGCCGTGAATGCGGTGCCCGACGCGGCCGATCTTGCCCAGCTTCTTGATGTCGAGATGGACCAGCTCCCCGGGACGCGGCCGTTCATACCGCACGACCTGCCGTGGCGGCTCGAGGGCGGCGAGCGTGTTCAGCCCCTGGCGACGCAGCTCGGCCGTGACGGTCGACAGCGGAATGTCGTAGTGCTGCGCGATGCGCGGGCTGCTCCAGCGCTTCTCCCGGGCTTTGCGGATCTGGCGCCGCTTGGTGCGGCGCAACCGCGTGGGCGACGTCTGCGGTCGCGAGGAGCGGTCTGGGGCCGCCTCTGCCGGCTCCGCGGCCTGCGACAGGCGACGGTACCACTTATTCACGGTCTCGCGCGAGACGCCCAGCGCCGCGGCGATGGCGCCCTGCGTCTCGCCCGCCTCCACGCGGGTCACGATCGCCTGTCGCGCCCACGCCGTGAGGCGGGCATTTTTGTGGGTGTTCATGGGGGCTCTGGCGGTTGTGAGTGATGGCCTCGACAACCTCAGCTTGTAACTGCTATCCCCTGTGAACAACCTCTTTAGCATCTACAGCTAGGCCTGCGCGAGCGCAATCCACGCCGACGCGCACGGAGAACGCGCGGACGTGCCTGACCGGGCGCTATCGGGCACTGTGCCGGTATGAATGGCTGACGGCGGAGGAGCGCGAGCAGGCGCGACGCGCGGAGCGACGCGTCAACGAGGAGACCTGTGTCTCGGGGAAATACCGCGCGCTGTGTCGATACGAGGAACTCAGCCCCGAAGCGCGCGCGGTAACAGCGGCCGCTGAGCGCCGAGAGAATCTGGCGACGTGTAGTTCGGGCAAGTACAGAGCACTCTGTCGCTACATTGAGCTGACCCCATCAGAGCTAGATCAGGTGCGAGCAGCCGAGCGTCGAGAAAATCTGGCAACGTGCTTGGTCGGCGCGTTCCCAGCATTGTGCGACAAGACGGTTCTTTCGGATATGGAACGACGACGCGTGGACTCAGCGGAGGCACGAGCGAGCGCCAACAGTGTGCGCGGCCAGGGTTCGGCGAGGGTGTCGCCGGAGGCGGGCAGCCGGGCTCCACTGAGCGCCCGCACAAGCGACGCGTGTATCGAAGGGACCATCCGAACGCCGGCCCCCTTCTTGGGCAACAACGACGAGATCTTCCGCCTCGACGACGGTAGTCTCTGGCAGGTGCAGTTTGAGTATGAGTATCTCTATGCCTATTACCCGTCGGTTGTGGTGTGTCCGAAGCAGGGATTCATGATCGTCGAAAAGAAGAAGCTGCAGGTGCGCCCGCTGCAGTCCAGTCCGTCGACCTCCACGGTTGCGCCGCAACCTTCGGAGGCCCCCTCCGCCACAGCGGCCGTGATCGAATCCCGCATCGACGGAGATTTCGAGGGATGGGATGGCGAGACAGTATTCCGCCTCCAGAACGGGCAGATTTGGCAGCAGGTTGGAGCCGGGATCACCGTCCACTACAAGTACAGCCCGAAGGTCCTCATCTACAAATCGGGTGCGCGATACAAGCTTCGTGTCGATGGCGTCGACCGAGAGATTGTCGTGGAGCGCATCAAATGACACAAACTCGTATGGCCCGTCTCGCCCTGACCGTGGTCGCTATGGTCACGGTTGCCGCGTGCGGCCCGTCGGAACACGAGCAAGCATTGGCGGCGCAGGTCGAGGACCAAGCGGCCGAAATTCAGAAACTGCGGAGCGCGCTAGAGGAAGCACAGTCCAACGTCCGAGCGGCGAACGACGCGATTTCGGAGGTGCAGGTCGCCTCGCTCGGCAGTTGCGCGGAGCTGCGCGATGCTGCGGACAATCTCGAGGAGATTGCCGAGGTGGAGGTCCCGCCGAACTAGCATTGCCGCCATTCGTGGCCGCACTACAACGCCGCTAGCTCAGGCAGAACCGTGCGGCTGCGAGCTGCGGCATGAGCAAAGATCATCAGCGCGAGAACCGGCGGCGTCGGGGAATTCTGGGGCGTCCTGACGGAGATGCGCAGATTGTTCGGGGTATAGAAGTCGACGAGCCACAGTCCGGCTGGGGTACAGCGGACGTCCCATACCACCCCTAGGCGACGCAGCAGGGCGGTCGCCTGGGCGATGGGTCGCAGGCTGCGCCGAACGCGATGTCTCTTTGAGGGCTTAGTGCGCACGCCGCTATCAAGCTACCGACGACCCTCCAAAGGCAATTCGGGAGCCTGCCGCTGTCTCAAAACCGGCAACGGCTGAGCGTCTCAAAACGGTCTGGCTACGACAGTGACACGACCCGGCACGAGGACGGCGAACCCGAGAGAACTCACCCCCCCCGGTAGCAGGTCTCCCGGTCGACGCTGTAGCGCAGTGTCAGCGCCTCCCGGCCGGGCGCCCAGCGCATCGGCGGCCAGACCACCGGCTCCAGTCCACCCAGGACAAGTCGCAGCTGCAGTTCAGCGGGTTCGTGATAGGCGGTCACCCGCTGATCGTGTGTCCCCCCCCCGCCAAAGCCGCAGCCCAGGTCCGACGCCTGGGGCGTGCCACCGGCAGGGCTTCGCGGTACTCTACCCTCATCCACCTCGATCGACCAAGCGACCAGCATATGCGCGCACAGGAATGTGGCGCGTGCGCGGGGGCTCGCGTCGGACCCAGGGGCGACGGCATTCCGCGCCGTCCTCCGATCATTCTTGGCGACCGCGCTCCCGTGCACCATCCGCTCGAAGGTACCGAAGTGATCGATGTCCGCGGCCGCACTTGGTACGTCGGCCCCCTATCGTCTGGGCGGCACGACGGCCTGCGAATGTGGGTCGCGCGCGAAGGCGAAGCGCGGATCGTCGAGCTCGGGCGGGGGCGGACCTATTCACCGGCGGCCATCACGGACGCCATCTCCCAAGGCACTCCATAGCGTGCCTGGGTTCGCGTCGCCGACCGGACTCCGGGCGCCGCGGTCGGACGCAGCGTCGCCACCGGTCGGGGCAGCGTGGTGGACACCCATTGGTGTGGTGTCACCCGCGCAAAACCCCCAGGTAGACGTTGTCAACTAGAACTTAAGCCGGGCTGTGCCTATGCTGGGGATGTCGCCCAGGTGAGCGGCGTTGTGGACGGCGTGAAATGATGGCGGCGCTGATGGCCGCGTGTTCGATCGGTTCTGGGCCCGCGGAGGCGGGGAAACGACGAGTCTTCCGGGGCACGCAGTACATGACGCACGAGGAATTGGTACGTCGATGGGAAAGCGTGAAGCAGAGTCGGGCCGCCGAGGCGGCGCGCCTGCGGCCGTTCGCGGCGCAGCCGACAACAATCCGGCCGCTGTTATACGACTTTTTGGAGAGTCCGCGCGGTGAGCACGCTCGTCCCAAGCGGATGCAGAGCCCACTCGAGGCGCGGTTCGCGCACTTCGCGGTCAAGGTGCTGGACCGCGAGACGCAGCTCGTCGCGCAGCACCAGGTACGCACGATCGGCGGTCTGTTCCGCCTCGACTTTCTGCTCATTGCGCCGGACGGCTGCCGGCTCGGCATCGAGTGCGACGGCGCCGACTTCCATCACCCCGTTCGCGATCGCTGGCGGGATGCTGCGCTGCTCGGGGAGCGCGCCGCGCGCGACATCGTACGGATCGAAGGAAAGGATCTCCATCGGCGCCCGTGGGATGTGCTGTATCTCATTGGGCGACTCTACCCCGCGCAGTTCAGTGCGCGCGGCCTCGCCCTCCTCGAGCAGTGCGCATCACCGACCATTCGCGAAACGAGCGGGCTGCCGGACTACGTCTACTATCCACCCGAGGTGGAGATCGACGACGAGGCCATGTTTGATCCTGAGGATTATCCTGAATCACCCTATCCTGACGACTTCTTTCACTTGGCGATCGCCGGACGCAGCGCGCACTCGTTACAGTCGTGGCGCTTTCGGTACGACTGCCTCCTTCGGGAGCCGGAAACGAGCCTCGATGAATGGGTGCGTCGCGAGGAGCGCGCGGGTGGGATGGGCGCATGAGCCAGCCGACCCCATGGGATCGGCTCGCGACCTCACCGAACCCGGACGATCGCGCTGTGCTTGCCCTCGCTCAGCTCTTCGCGCGACAACAGCCAGCCGTCGAGGCCATGATCACGGAAACGGTGCACACGGGGCAGCACCCGCGCGAAACCGCGCGACAGCTCAAGTACGGCGCTCGCTAATCGCGAGCGCGCCATCCACGGGGCCCACCGCAAGGCGACGGCCAGCGCCTCCCGCATGGGTCTCGCGCGGGGTGAGTCGTGGCGCGAGATCTACCAAGCGGGCCATGCGCCCTTCGGCCGAATCCCCCAGCTGTTCGGCGATCCATTCGACCGCCGGCCGAAGCGACTCAGCGATCACCGCGGTCTTCGGCCCCTTGATCGCCCGACGCCACGCCCGAGTCGGCAGGTCGAGTAGCCGCGGCAGCATCATCGCGTGGTGGGCGAGTCGCTCTGTGATCACGCGGCCCTCTCGATAGCGATCATTGTCGTCCGCGGTCACCTCGCCATGCCACGCTTGAACGCGTCCAAGGCGCGCGATTTCGCGCTCGCACAGCTGCCGCAGATGGTCAGCCACTTCGGGGAAGTCTTCGCTGGTCTGCCCCCCGAATCCTGATCCGGCAGCTCCTCATCGGGGACTCAACGCTCTCGAAGTCGAATCTGAAAGAGCCGAGGCCAGTTCTTGCCGGTCACAAAGATTCGATCCTGCTCTGAATCGTACGCGATCCCATTGAGGACGTCGGATCTACTGCGCTCTGCTTCGGATAGCAGGCCGTTAAGGTGAATCCAACCGACGACCTTTCCGCTTGCCGGGTCGATACGAACGATTTGATCCGTTTGCCAAACGTTCGCCCAGATCTCGTTCTTGATCCACTCAAGTTCGTTGAGCTGGGATACCGGGAGCGTTTGATCAACAACCTGAATCGTGCGTCGCACGGCGAAAGTGGAAGGATCCAGAAAACGGATCGTACTTGACCCGTCGCTCATAATGAGGGAAGAACCGTCCGTGGTCAGTCCCCATCCTTCGCCCGTGTACGCAAACTCACGCACTGGGCGAAAGGTGCGCACGTCAAACTGGAAGGCGCGCCCGGATCGCCACGTGAGCTCATAAAGTTGATCAGCGAGGATCGCGATACCTTCGCCGAAATGCGGGGAAGGCAACGCACGCTTACGTAGGACGCGGCCCGTCTGCAGAGCGACTTCCCGAATATCCGAGTGGCCTACTTCACCGGTGCCCTCAAACAGACGCTGCTTGTACCATACTAGTCCTTCGGTGAATGCAGCGGTGTCGTGTGGGTAGCTCGCGACAACCTCCACATCGTATCCTGGCAACCGCTCTACCTTCGCGACGGGATTACGAACCAAGGCCATATCCTTCCCGCAGCTTAGTGAAGTCCCAGCAACGAGAAGACTCGCTACTAATGATGCCTTTCGCGCGCAAAAGCCGAATTCCCCAGCTCGCATACACAGAATTCCTCAGCGGTCGTACACTCGATTGATCTAACGGAGAAACAGCGAGCGGCTTCTTACGTAACAGCAACGTGCAGGACGGAAGCGAGTCGTCCCGCGAGTCTGATAACGCGACGAACAGTCGAGGCTGTCGGGCAAAACTTTCCTCTTGCCGAGGTTCGAGTGATTGCTATGCTGCAGTGCCGCAAATGTCAAATAGCGGCACCACTATTTATTTGGAGGCAATTCTATGACACGGCAATCTGCATGGCGAGCATGGCTGGGCGTCGCAACCTTTTGCGGCATTGCGTTGCTTGGCGTCGGAGCAATTGGCTACATCAGTAAACCTCCCACGCCGACCAAGGAGGTGCAGGATTGGCTCAAACTCAGCTCTAATGTTCGGCCGACGACGCTCTCAGGGATTGCAGCCCAACCAGAACGTCGCCGGCGCCCTCTAATTGCGATGCTTAGTGCCGAAGAAAAGGTTGCACTTTGGAGGGAACATCTCTCTTCATTTGTTCTCCCAAGCGAGCAGCTCTCACCCGCGCAGCGAGCCATTCGTCTCGCGTTCCGAGACTCTCTTTCCGAAGCTCAGATTGCACAGATTCGCTTCGCGATTGAGCGACTTCCGGACGTATTTGATGAGCGTAAGCCGCTCGCGGCGCGACAGAAAGTTGCAAACGAGCTTTGTACGTTTAATAGAACGCTCTTTAGTCGTGCTCAAGCCGGTGCGATCTTCGCAACCATTGGAGTCTCCGACGTAAAGCTCCGTCCGAAAGCTGCCGATAGCCTCGTGCAGCCGAACCTGATCCGGGCAAGCATCATTGGAGGGTCAAGGGCTTTCGCACTCCTTAACATTGGTGCGGCAAAACTCGGGCTAGTGCAGCTTAGGCCGTGCAACTGCTCCGCTTCCTCCTACTGTAGTTGCGGGAACTGTGGTATCGGTGGATCACCGTGCGCGCCGGAAACGGGTGAACAGGCTTCATGCGGCTGCTTTATGACGTGGCCATGCGACGGCCGGTGTCCTTTCACTTGAACGGATTGTGCATTCGCAGGGGGAAGCTAAAACACGAGCGGTTTCGTTCGCGCGCATGAGGCTTCTCTCTCGTCTGGTTTCAAAGCACAGTAGCCACTAGGTCTTGTACCTAGTGGCTACATGCTTTGCGCCTTGCATTGGCGACACCGAGCAGGGATTTGAGGGAGGGGTGTTCCTTCGCACGATAAATGAGCTGCCCGAGCGCTGCCGGAGACTTCTAACCGTAGACACTTCACGACGGAGCAGCGTGACGCTGACGAGTCTCTCGTCGGGTGCATCGGCATTGGCTGGCATGAAGTCGCTGGCAAGCGCGACGAGTTTATGACCGAGGTGAACCCTCGACGCGATGGCCGAGAAGGCGTCGTGAGGCTGCTGCCTGAGCAGCGTCGCAGGGTGTGCTCCGACGCGTGAAGATCATTCCGGCGTGGTAGTAATGCAGAGGAACGATATCGGACTCGCGTTCGCCTTACGGCGAATGCGTGCATCCGCTAGCGACCGTTGGTGCGTTCACACATGCTAAGGATGTACCGATCGCGGTTCGTCACAGTTTTCTGCGTGGATCGATCCTAACTTCTCTTGACGAGATCAAGCGGCGGATGAGAATTGTGCCCGTGAGCGGTCCGTGGTGTTGGAACGAGGGCGCCGCCACCGCGCTTACTTGACGTCTTTCAATACTGAGCAGCGCGGCTTCTTCAATAGAGAAGTCTCCATTTCCATACACTTGTAGGGTGTTATCACTTCCGGAGGAAAATGACTTGCGCGCTCTGCCACGCCTTACGCGATGGGTACGAATCACGGGGATTGCGACGGTAGCACTGTTGGGTGCATGTACGGACGCCATCACTGATCCACCCGTAGGTTTGCCTAACAAGAGTTCACCGATAATGCTGCCTGGCTCAGATAGTCTCGTTCCAGGCCCCATCCCGGGTTTGGCGGAGGCGACTCTTCTCGCTCGAGACCCTGCAACCGGCGCCGATTCGGTGCTTTGGCCTCGATCATACACAAATCGTACGCGGGTCAAGCTCACCGTCAAAGGTCGCCTTGCGCGCACTTACACAACGGCGATGACTCCGAGTTTTGCCTCGCTCAGAGGAGCCCCATACTTCTACTTAGATGCAGACGGCGAGTGGGTCAGCAGTATGTGCAATGGGGTGGTGGTTACTGATTTTCGATTGGCATCCGGCTCGCCGGGTGACTGGGTCATGTCGTGCAAAACGGGTCTTAATCCTCCATCCGACGATGCGACGTCGGAGTACAGCACGGTCGGCATCGTGTCAGGCGGAGGATTCGTCCGCCGCTGGGGACAAAGCCAGCCGACCTGGCCGGGATACTTCAACTGCGGTAGTGGACCGTGCGTGTATGTCGCTGGCGGATCGCAGAACGTAAGGATAGAGCCGATTGCAACTGTACTTACGCTAGCCGCGAACAAGACGAGCGTCTTGGCCGGAGACTCGGTTCTGTTCACCCCCTCTGCGAGCGGACTCTCGATCAGCGTCATCGGCTGGTACTGGGTGCCGGATTCAGTCGTCGGCAAGCCGTCCGTCTCACCGCGAACGGGTACGTGTTCCTCAAGCACTTCCTCGTGCAAGGTGCCGGTGTTTGAGACCGGCAGAATGTACCTTCGCGCACTGGTCGGCTCTGGATCCAGTGCGGTCGAGGAGCAGGCGAGCGCACGTGTCTCCGTTGCCTGCGGCAGTGGCGATCCTTTGTTCGATTCTCGCGAACTGCGAGACGAGATGAAGCGGATGATGCTTCTTTCAAACGCCGATGATACCGTTACGTATCGGCGAAGTGAGAGAATGAGACTCGTTTATCGAAAGAACGGAGTGTACAAATTTGTAGATCCGCCAGCGTACAATCCGAATCCCTGCAGAGTCGGCTTCTATCCGCCGCAATCAAACGTGACGGTCGATGGAGACACGCTGGTATCCTGGATCCACACGCACCCATATGGACCGAACGAGGTCTTGCAATGTGGTGATCCAGCGGCATATCCCGCTCAGGATACCTCAAGGATAGCCTACGTGAAAGGCGCGAATCCTCAGGACCTATCGTTCATGATTATGAATCCCGTTTATAATCTGGCGACTGGAAGTACGACCCCCGTCACGAATCCTGCGCTGAAAGGATTGCCCATGTTCGTTATCGACAAGCAGTACGTCATGTTTTACAAGCCGCCGAGCCAGGGTGGAGACAGCAAATATCAGCCGCTGTACGAATACAACTGGAAATCGGGAGTGTGCGCATGGCCGTAAAGCATTTTCTCGCGACCCTCGCGATCCTAGGCCCCGCACTTACGAGCGGCTTCACGCGATGGGAGCCAGGCGAGGCCGCGATCGTGCGCACGATAGCAAGCGGCAGTCCTTGCCTGGACACCACTGATGAGCTAGCCGATATCAACTACAAGTTGCTCTCGGGTTTTCTGCTGAGCGCTGATTCGACTCACGTGGTCCTCAAGAGTCAAATGAACCTGCCACTCACGAGCGGCGTCCCCGTGGTTGTCTCCGACACGCTGATCTGTCGGAAGTATCGACGGGCAATCGACTCGTTGAGCGGCAAGTTGGGGAGCGCTGGTGTCGCGCAGCCAGATACCACGCGCGCGATTGCGGTCTTCTCGGTAGACTCGCTCTTCGTGGCGGTAGATGTGTACAGTGTGGAGCAAGCACGAGCGAGTGTATGGCAGCTGTTCAGAAGCAGCGGCGTTCGCATCGGTCAGATTCGGTAAAGGCACGGTTGCGTTCAGCCGACAACGACCACGACGTAAGGAGAAGGATCAGCCGCTCCGGTTCTGACGTGACCCCCGAAATCTGATCCACGCTCACGGGCCCTAGGGCGGAGCGATGGTCTTGCCGCTAAGCGGCGGGTCACAGCTGGCGACTGTGCGCCGCTTAGCTTGTGGTCGAGTTACTGCCTGTGGGGCGCGGCGTAGTCCGTGCGGCGCCAGACGCGTGTTCACGCATCACAACCCGCTCGCGAAGGATACATGCGACGGTCACAAGCGGGGTTTGACTCCCCTCGCGATTGCCTGGAACGATACGCGGGACAAGATATCCGACCTTGTGAGTCAGCTCGTCGGCAGCATGGCCCTGCGCGTCGGGCCATTTATCTCTGGAAACCCGGGCGATAGCGACGGGCCGCTATCGCCCGGGTCGCGACCCCGACCCGCGCTATCTCCTCAAGTACCTCGACGGCCGAAGCGTCTCCGCTCAGCGCGATATCGGTCATCAACGCCCCTACGCCCCGCTCGTCTCCGGCGCTCCATTGCTCGGCAGCATGACCCTTATGCGCCTCCTCGAGGACGACAAGAGCAGCGAAGACACGTTCTAGGGCCGCCGCCCGACCTGAATGCCACTCTGGAATCCAAAGGCCTCAGACGATTCCGGAGGCATCGGGCACGCGACGCAGGTCTTAAGCCATACAGTCACCGCTTAGTAATGGCGTCTAGCATCGCGGTCGCTGCTTCCTCGCGGTCACTCGCCGGTAAGGCCTTCAAGGCGCGAACGACGCGAACAATCGGATCGGCGCTTGTACCGGGACCCGCGCCAAGTATGTCCTCGGCCAACGGGCGGTAAACGCCGGGGCCTACACCGAACACGGCAGGGGCACGCGATATGGTCGTGACCGCCGCAGCAAGTGTCGGATTCATCCACGAGAGGCAGTGGAGCGCGCGGTCGTGCTCAAATACGTACTTGCGGTCCCAAATGGGGTCATGATGGGCTACGCGATTACGGAACATCCGAATGGGGTCAAACGCATGGAATAGATCCACGGCATCTTTGATATGCTTCGGGCGATGCTGGAATGCGTATTTGAGTCCGGCTGGCCACAGTCGTGGTCCGTCAGCGCGAGCGTCTGCATACGGCTTGCGCAACAGCGCGACCCAGAACCCAAGGTCGAGTTTCGCGATCAGATGGCCTTCGGTGTGAGTTCGTCGGTCACTGCCGAGGTCGCTCTTGGCTCGCTTTAGCTTGGCCAACTCGTTGTCCAGCAGCATGGTGGGCTGCACATCAAGCCACGTCGGAAACAAGCCCGGCGTGAATACGGGTACCGTTACTGGAGCAGCTGAATTGGCTGCGGTGATGCGAGGCGGGACGATTTTTGCTGCTGCACGAACCACTTCGTTGCGGAGCGTCAGCTCAAACGCATGAAGGACCGGGGAGATGGCATCGGCGAGCGCAAGATTCCAGATGTATCGCGCGAGTCCATCGGTGAGGTCTTTATCACCCGGCTGTCGGTAACCGGCCAGACGGTTTGGCGATAAGGCTCGTTCTAAAGCCGCAATACTGATGAGCGCCGGGGCACTAGTCATGGACAATGGGGGTACACGATTGGGTAGATTAGCTCACGAGATGGCGCCCCTTCGTCATGGGGACAAAGGTCCGCCTTTGGCTGGAGGCTTACTTTAGCGCCTTTAGGAGGGGGGCTTGCGGGAAGATGGCAAGTCCCATAAACTTACTCTGTTATTCCTCGGTTACGGTGCCGATCGCGTAGGAGCCTTCGGGCTGCGAAAGGCGTTGTCGAGGTACGGGGCCCTGCCAGTCGACTGACTGGTGGGGCTCTCGTCGTTTCTGGCGCAGGGATCCGAGACGACAGTCCCGTGGCAGGGGCCGGCTGGCGCCTATTCGAGCGCGGTGAGCGGGAATCCCGCGCGATAGCGACGGGTCGCGATCGCTCCGGTTGCGACCCCCTCTCGTGCCAACTCGTCGAGCAACTCCGCGGCGACACCGTCCCCGCCCAGCGAGATCCCCGTCATCAGCGCGCGGACGTCCAGCTCGTCCTCCGCGCCACTCGAATGGGCTGACAAGGCCGGGCATGCCCTCGGCGACCAACAGCGCCCGCCGAGCGTGGTGGGTCGCTGACTGAAGCGCCCCGGGTTTGATGGAGGCTCCCCGCTTTGAGAGATTGGGAGCATGGCACGAGACAAAGGGATTGGTCGG